>JAFGQQ010000486.1 GCA_016935595.1 Bacteroidales bacterium | reverse complement strand
TGTTCGGTTAATACCATATCTGCTTTAAGCTTAACTGTTCCTCCCTGAATCATTCCGTACTTCCGGTTAGAATTTATTTTAAGTTTTGCTTTGCCTGCCTGAGGATAACCATTCATTATAAATACTATACTGAATAACACTTGTAGAATGAAAATGATTTTATTTTTTAAACTTTTGTTCATAATTGTAATTATTAATAACGTTATTAAATTTTGCATTAATTTTTCATTAAATACAAGTGAAAAAATAAATCCCCTTATTTAGATTTCGCTTTTTTTACAATTTTTCGAATGTATATTTTTTCTTCTGCTCTTATAGTAATTAAATAAATGCCCTGCTTTAACCTGCTAATATCTAATTCTTCATTGGAATTCATCATGTTATTTTCAAAAATCAGGTTACCAAGTAAATCATAAATTATAAAATGGTAAGAATAAGTATTTTCCGGAAAAGAAATATAAAGTTTATCGTTAGCAGGGTTAGGATATACAATAATATCATTTGTTTTATTATAAATAACATTATCCGGATTATCATTATTAAACACAAAAGGATCAGTTTCAATGGTACAACCATTCGCAGCCGTAACAATTGCCGTATAGGTACCATGTCCTGCAACTATTGTTGGGGTTATTTCCCCGGTTGACCATAAATATGATTTGTATTTTCCTTTAACACTTAACCTAACCTGATTTTCTGAAAGCCTTACAAAATTTATTTCAGGAGCAAGCAAATTAACGGTAATTTTTCCGCTGGCAGATTCGATACCACCATCGCAAGCATTTGGATTGGTTACCTTAAAAAAATAGGTTTTTGAATTAACGATGTTAGCAACTGGGTTTTCAATTGAAGTACCGGATAGCCCTTCTGCTGGTTCCCATTCATATTTTAAATCAACACAATGATAACAATTTATTTCAGGATTTAATATGACTGCTTGTCCGCATATTACATCAATTTGCTTATTGGTAACAGCCAGATCATAATCTACGGATGTAATTTTATAAGTTAATTCCGATTCGCCACAACCTGGCGATTGAATTATAGTGGCATGATAATTATAGCTATTATTAATTGCGATAATAGGTTTTGGATTATGCAAATCAGTAATACCGGTTGCTGTTTCCCATGTATATTGAGCGGCCGGTGTAAGTCTGTATTTTAACAGGATATTGTTACCTCCGGCAAATCCTGTATTTTCATCAATGAAATGAATCGATTTTAACGAATTCGTAACCCCTGTGTGCATTTTTTCCCAATTATACCCTTTGTTGTTGGTTTTATAAATAATGCCCTCTGATCCTGCAATATAGCCATTTGTTTCGTCAATAAAAGTGATAGCGTTTAAATGAATGTTACTATTTAAAGTATTTATTGACCATTCATCCCCTCCATTACGGGTAGTTAATAATATTCCATTATTAGCAACTATATATCCATCATTTTCATTAGTATAAACAATTTGGTTTAAACTATTGGTTATTAACAGGTTCTTTTTTTCCCAAGTGCTTCCTGAATTATTTGTAACAAATAATTCGCCTTTTTCTGATAGTATATATCCTTTGCTTTCATTAAAAAAAAGAAGGTCATTCAAACAATATTCAGATAATTTCATATAGCTTTCCCATGAATTGCCTTGATTATTTGTTATTAGGAGATATCCGTTCCTGCAAATAGCAAACCCTTTTTGTTGGTTTATTAGCTTAACTTTATGGGCTTCATACATAACATTAATGTCCCAGATCCAATCTTTACCAGCATTAAATGTTTTACTAACTGAATAATCATAACCGCCTTCATCGTTTTCAATGAAACAGGGGGCAAGCCAAATACTATCATTTAAAAAAAACATGCTTATCATATTTCCTCCAATTGATTTATCGTTATATTGCCAACTAATCCCCCCGTTTGTTGTTTCAAGAGCCTGGTCGGGTATGAAACCAATTTTATTGTTTAAAAAATAGGGGACGCAGGTATGGTAATCAACTGTTTTAGCCACTGACCAGGGAATACCAACTGTTGCGTCTAGTTCGTATTTTTGTCCGCATGTTACAGTATCAATAATTTCAGTATTTGCAAATGAATAATTTACATTAACATTAAGGGGTTGCGAAATTACTTCTTTAAAATATGGTGAATTTACTGTTAATTTATATTGGGTTGAAGTTATTGGGAAAGCTTTAGTTGTTAAAAGAGTATCATTTTCCAATCCGGTTGCAGGTACCCATTTGTATTTTAGTCCGTCTAACTCACCCCATTTGTATATTAATCCATTATTTCCAACTCCAAATACGAGGTTTTTGGAAATGGAATAAAACGAATTGATTTTGTCAAGTTCTGCTGGGCCTTGATAATTATTAGTATGAATATTATTTTTACTTTCCTGGATAAAAAAATTACCATTTTCTAATATTTTACAACTATTTATATAACCTGAATACCAATAACCATTATAAGTTGTTATTAAATGCTCTGCAAAATGCCATGTAGTCCCATTGTCGTTTGATTCAATATAAAAGTTGGAGCCAATAACAAAACCTTTATTTTTATAAAAGCCAATTTCAATTAAATCTTTATCATTAATATAATTTTTTGTTTCAGGATAATCATAAGTTATTTCAGGGATAAACCAGGATAAGCCACCATTATTTGTTTGAATAAAAGTGAAATTATTACCTACTGCAAAACCTATATTCTCATTAATAAAATATATTTTATTTATGGAATTATAGCAATTAGTTGAAATTAATTCCCAGTAGGCACCGCTGTTTATTGATTTCAGTATTAAACCATTTTTACCTCCGGCAAATACAATTTGATCGTTTAAAATAAATAACGACTTTAATCCTTCGTTGACAGGAACAGATATTTTTTGCCAGTTTATTCCATCTGTAGTCTTTAAAACGGTTCCATTATCGCCAACACAAAAACCAGTATTTCCATAGAATGAAATAGATTGTATCTTTTCCAATGTATTACTGGCCAGGTATTCATAATCATTCCAGGCATTTTCAGTTTTAATAATTGTTCCTTTTTCTCCAACACAATAACCTGTATTTTTATTTTTCATATAAATATCAGTTAAATTTATGGTTGAATCAATATATAATGTGGCTTTAAATTTGTCAATTTCCATCGATAGGCTTACACTGTCGCCACAGATAACGGAGAAATAAGTCATTGCCGTGTTTAACCTAAATGGCTGAGGTTCAAATTTTAATGAATCGGTTAGTTCAAATTTATTATCAATTATAGCTTTAACATGAACAATTACGGTGTCATTAATTACCACTTCAGGGTTTGGGATAGTTGAGAAGTTAAATATTTCAGCAGGCTCCCATTGATATTTCACATTTTGTAAAACTTTATATGCGTTGATGGAATTATTAGTACCGGCAGTGTAAAAACCATTTCCGTTTGGAATCGTGGCCATAATTATATTTTGTTCATCAAATACTTCATTATACATTTTCCAGGTATACCCATAATCATCAGAACATAAGATACCCCCCTTTTTGCCTGATGCATATCCTCTTTGGTTGTTTTTGTTAAAGGAAATGGAGAACAAATCTATTTCTGCTCCGGAATTAGCCAAATTCCACGATTCTCCATTATTGATTGTTCTAAGAATTATTCCTTTTTCACCAACAATACATCCTATGCTGTCGTTATAAAAATCAATGCCATATAAATTAACTGAAGTAATTTTAGGCGATAGTGTCCATGTATTAAGGTTATCAGAAGTTAATACTAGTCCGTTGTTTCCGGTAATATAACCGCATTTATTCTTATTTATGTATATCTGGTTTAAACTCTCATTTGCGCCGGAAGGTATAACCGACCAATTTTCTCCTTTATTTATTGATAATAAAATTATTCCATTATTACCGCATGCAAAAATTGAATCTGGGGAAAAATAAAAGATGTCGTTTAACTGAAGAGCAATTGAAGAGTATTTTTCTATCCAAGTATCGCCTCCATCAATTGTTTTATATATCGTTCCGTTTCCTCCAACAACTAAACCCTCGGCATGATTAATAAAATCAATTCCGAATAAATCAACACCAGGAATAGAAGCTCTAAATTCAGTTATATCACCTGTAATTTTGGCGATAACACCATTTTTTCCTGCAAATAACAAACTGTCAATTCCAATATAACAACCAGATGTAAAATCAGTGAAAACGGATATTTTATTTTTTTTCGAAAAGTTTTCTGAATACTTATATAATGCAAATTCGCTAGCATGATGGGACAAAACAATACATTCATTTTTATTAATGTATTGAATTTCGGTCATCTCATTTAAAATATCGTCATCTGGAGAAAAGATAAAATTCCATGATTTTCCTTCATCTGTTGTTTTGTAAACCGAATTAACAAATTCATTCGACAAGGTATCATAGTTTAAAAATAACATATAACCGGTTTTATCTATTATTTTTATATCTAATGGTTGATAGATTATATTATCCATTTTAAATTCGGACAATTTTTCCCAATTATTTCCCAAGTCAGTGCTTTTAAATGTGGCGCAAGTATTAAACCTTTTTATTTCACCCGTATTTTCATCATTATTAACAAAATATGGTTTCGGATTATCGGCAGTAAAGAGGCTGAAAAATATAGTCTTTTCTTCATTTGCAGATATATTAGTGCAGATATATGGTATTTCTTTAGGCACGATACCTTTTAAGGTAATTATTGCCCAAGTTTCACCGCTATTTTGAGTTTTGTAATAAATATATTCATTATTATTCCATAAATATGTTTTTACTATCCAGGACGTTTTATCAATAAACAGAAAGGAATTAATATCCATTTTATCAATAAACGGATCTTTGGTGATTTTCCATAAAACACCGCCATCGTCAGTTGTATATATATCAGGGCCTTTTGTTGAAGTAATAACTAATAAGCCATCATTTTTATTAAAAAAATGGATTTGCAAAGAATAAGGCTTCCTTGCAATTTGATTGGAAGTAGCAATGCTATTACTTATATTAGCCCAGGTTTGTCCACCATCCTGACTTTTAAATAAACGATAGGAATATTTATATGATAAAGGGTCTGTAAAACCGGGTAGTTCATATTGCTCAACAAGAAAAACTGTATTTGTATCTAATACTACCATATTTGATGTATAACTCTCGAAATCATCTGCATTGTGCTTAATAATTTCAGAATTTGGATATAATACCCATTTTTTTTCTTTGTTTGAAATTTTGATCAGTTTGTTTTCCTTCCTGGAAATAAGATAAAAAGTATTAGAATCGGGGATATACATATTTTGTATATTATCGTTGGTAAATGAAAAATCTGTTTGTAAATTAATTGAAGTACTTAAGTTTACCTTACTTCCGGCATAAGGATTCATTATATTTTTGTTAAAATTCGATGATGGGGCATTTGAAAGGATTTTAATTGTAGCATTATTATTTTGCGAATTTACTTTATTAGCAATTACCATAAATACTATAATAAACTTGATAATAATGTTGCTTTTCAGTTTCAAGATTTGAGGAATTATTTTTTTTCTATTCATTTTAATTGTTTTTACATCATATTATATAATTAACAATCAGAAAAAATATTACCCTTATTCTGAACTATTTTTTTATGCCTATTTTTTATTTAACATAGAATTGTATAAAAATAAATATTTTCAGGAATAGAAATATATATTAAATCATTTGACGGTTCGGGATATAATAAATTCTTTATTTATTAATTACAATTATCAGGATTATCCTTATTAAATACAAAAGTTCAAATTTAATAAGTGCAGTCATTGGTTACTCATACAAATGCTTTATAGGTTCAAAAGCTCACCCAAATGTTTGGGAAAGTTACTCCGGCCCTATACAGGCAGGAATCCTATAATATTTTATATCGACATTACTTTTTAACCAAAACAACTATTACAAATGCGGACTTAGTAAATGACAAAATTTTATTACGTCCTGAAAGGACAGTTTATTTTAAACCAATGGCAAGTCCTTTGGTAAGAGTAACTTTATGATGGTCCGCCTTGAAAAGGCAACTTATGTTAATTTGTCCTTGCAGGACGATATTAGTTTTCATTGTTATAATTACCAATATGATATATTGAATTGAATTAATTAAGGCTTTCAGCCTTATAAAAATATTAAAAAGTATCTATATTTTTATCATGTACTATGAACTGCAAATTAAGAGTCAAGATTATTAAATATATTTTAAAGTATTTGTTTATCTTGGTACTTTCGTGAATTTGTGGCGAAAAAAGTTATGCCCATCGGCCGCCATAGGCTTACCGATGGTGAAGTACAAAGGCCCTAAAACATAAAATGCCACAAAACATTAAAAAAGATATTGATTTTTAAATATTTATCCTTGAATCAAAATTGCAGTTTTAATTTACATTATAAAATAAAACATATAATTTATTAGCCTTCATAGAAAAACCAATTTTAATGACACAAGCATGAACCGCTCCATAAAAATATGTTTATATTTGTAAGGTTTTATCCAAAAATATACTAAAATTAATTATTTCAAAGCTTTCATTAATTAAAATATTATCCCTAATTGTTAATATAAATTGCTGTTTTTAAAAAGCATAAATTTAAATAATTCCTTCCCTGAAATTTTTTTCTACAACCCTCCTTATTTTAAGTAAATTAATATTTACCATTTTTTTATAGCGGTTCCTCCTTAACTATTTTCCATGAATTACAAATTTAAACCTAACAAACCTTCAGGGATATTAATAGTAATTGTTTTTTTTAATTTATTTACATCAATCACCAATTCATCAGAAAATGGCACCAATATTTCGGCATTATCTTTAAATATTTGGATAAGAATGTTGTTCGGGTATTTGATTAGTTCATTAATTATTCCAATTTTTCCACTTTTAACATCGAAAAGAGTATATCCTTTAAGATCAAAAGTCAATGCAGTTTCTCGGGGAAAAGTATTGTTGTATAGCTTAAAATATACTTTACATCCAACGAATTCCTCAACAATTTGTGTATTGAAATAGTTATGAAACTTTACTATGGCTGAATTATTATTCCGCATCTGGATTTCGGAAATAAAAAAAGGAACTGGTTTATTATTAATTTCGATAAGTACCAGTTCCGTTTTTTTTAATGCTTCAGAATAATCAGGATTAAATTTTAACAACATCTGTCCCTCTTTTCCGAAGGTTTTAGATAATGTTCCTAAAAATTCACCCTTTTCTATTTCCATTTTAAGATATGGAAAAAGTTTTAAGTTTATTCTTCTTGTTTTTCTTCAGGAGTTTCGTCAGCAGCAGTTATTTCTTCCGGTTTTGTTTCTTCAACTGAATCAGTTGTGACTTCGTCAGAAACCGGTTCGCTAGTTGCTTCATCTTGTTTTTCTTCAGCTTTTTTCTGTGCTTCCTGTTCTGCAAGTTGTTTTTTAGCTAACTCAGCCAAACGGGCTTCGTTAACTTTTGTTTCTTCTTCCAGTTTTTTCTTTGCTGCATCATTCTTTGCTTTCGAAAGCCTGTCTTTTTTTGCCTGGATTTTTGCTTCTTGTTCTTTCATCCAGGATTGAAAACGGTTTTCAGCTTCTTCTTCCGAAAAAGCTCCTTTTCTAACTCCTTCTAAAAGGTGTTTTTTAATTAAAACTCCTTTGTAAGATAAGATAGCTCTACAAGTATCTGTAGGTTGTGCGCCATTTT
>JAFGQQ010000485.1 GCA_016935595.1 Bacteroidales bacterium | reverse complement strand
ATTGATGATTGAAGCAGGAGCCAGAAATTATATTCTTAAAGATGAGCTAAACAAAAAAATAATTGAAACTATTTTTAAAGATTTTGCGCCGCAGAAAATTATAAATCTATAAAAAAACCGGATGTTCAAAAGAACACCCGGTTTAAAATTTCCAATAACGTTTTGGAGTTATTGAATTTTCATCAACTTAACCGATGCTTGCCCACTAGGAGTAGAAATATGTAAGATATAAGTGCCTTTTGATATATTGCTTCCATTTTCATTCTTTCCGTTCCATTCAATTTGTATTTGGTTGTCCCAAACTTCAAAGTCGGGTTGGCTAAATACTTTAACTACCTGACCACTTAAATTTACAACTTGAACATATGTTTGAGATAAATCATTCTCATTGTTCAACTCAAACACAATTGAAACATGATCGATAAAAGGATTAGGATAGTAATTAACGTCAATAGCAGAGTTGTTTATTGCAAATGGTTCATCTATATTAGTATATTCCGGACTTACATACCATTCACCCCTGTTTTCATAAACTGTACCTGAAACACCACCATCGTTCTTCACGGAATAAAACATAGCATCTTCAGCCAAAGCTATCTCACCACCACCCCATCTTGTAGGTTCGTTTATATCTTGTCCCTCAGGTATTTCATATGCCATTCCCGGTTCTAAAGCCAAGAATGCAGTATATAAAGATAATACCCTGTATTCCAGACTAATTTCAATAATTTCCCGTGTAGTTAAATAATTATAATTCGAGTTTTCGAGCGATTCAATATAATTTCCTGCCCAGGCTTGTTCAATCATTGTATCAGCAGTATTTACATCTATCAGATTAAATGAAAACGTATTCAGAAATAAATTATCATTATTTAAAGCAGCAATTTCAACTTTAAAAGGATAACTGCCATAGTATTTTCCAACCTGTAAAATAGGTTTATTCATATAAGTAGCCCCTTCGCCATTTATGTTATACCTTGAGTAACAAAACCCATCTAACATTGATGTATGCAAATCAAATGAATTTAAAATACCATCGAGCGATTGGAACATCTGTGTCATCAAAAAATTAAAAGTATTTTCCCAGCTAATTTGTAAATATTCCCCACTTGTAAGTTTTGCCAGTTTTTCATATAAATAACTGTTGCCATAATAGTAAATATCCATAAAATCCCATACATAATAATAATTCTCCATTAAGTTAATAATGTTGAATTGTGGCAAGGGGTCTTTTATTTTATATAAATTAGAAATAACAGTATCTGCTTCCGATTCATTTAAAATATTATAAGCGCTGGTAATAAGAAATACCTTACATTCATCATTTTTAATAATTTCTAATGTTGCCGGTAATGTTGCCATTAAATAACTAGTATCAGAAATATCTTCCAAATCGAGTGAACCAAAATAGCCATCAATTTCGGGCTGAGTGGCAGGAATCCATGTACCGCTCAAACTCTGAATTTCTCTGCCATCAGAATAAAATAAATTAAATTCATCGTATTCGGAAAAATATTCCTTAATATATGCCTGAATTTTATCTATAATGTCGATTTTTGATACCCAGGTCATATTCTTATCATAATCAACAATAAAAGCGACCCTTTTAGGCTCATTAATATTTAGTACTTTTGAAGGGAGAAATGCCAGGTGGTAAAATCCTTCCCCACCAATATCAAATGTTTTAAGATATAATCCATTGGTCATAGGAGAATCGAAACCAACAGAAACTGAAGAATAGTTTTCCCCGTTATGATTAATTTCAATTTTTTCGCATTGCCCGAATTCAGGATCGTCTACTTGAATAAATTTTCCATAAGGTACTTCAAGAATTCTTGGATTTTGCCATTCACTATCCCTGTACAAATAAACCGAAATTTTATCAACATGATTAGCTGAACTTTGAAGAATTTCAGTAGGAAGTAAGATTGAGGTATAATCTTTAGTCCAATTGGCCGGCACTAAATAGGTTACAATTGCTTTCCTCGATTCATTCCCTGCCATTGGGAAAATCCTTAAAAAATATTGATTGCCCCACTGCTTATATAATATTGAAGGGTCCCTTCTTCGTTGTACAATTCCCTCGTATATTTGAGTAGCAGTCCACTGATCGAGCAATCTTGCCTCAACAAGGCTGTCTCCAATTAACAGGTAAGAATTTGTTACCATTGAACCTTCAGGAAGCATAAAATCAAAACTCACTTCAAGCGTATCCTGATTTGTAGCTCCTAAGCCTTCAGCCGAAAAGGTATAAATTAAATTACATTCGGCATATATACCTTTTGGTTCAACTGTAAAAATTGCTTCATCAATAGTTCCCTGTCCACTTATTGACCATGTCCTTGGTTCCTGTACCCACAAATTACTGTAGGCATATGCTATGTTTATATTAACAAAACATAACATCATTAATCCTAAAGACAATATAATACTGATTTTAAATTGATTGTAGATTTTTTTCATAACATTGTATTTTAAATTATACATTTCTATTTTAATAATTTATCTCTAGGATGATATAGTTGGAAAAAAGGTTGCGTTTAAATTATAAAAAAAATTGATACTAATCTAAATATTTGATTAGCATTTCAAATATAAAATCAATTGAATTAATTAAATTTTAACAAAATCATTAATAACAGGAATGTGAATGTTATTAAATCCTTCTTTTTTCAACTTTGATTTGAAAAATTCCTGGGATTTTAATTCTCCATGTACCAGGTAGGTCGAAGAAATTTGTTTAGGATCCTGACATTTAAAAAATTCTATCATTTCCTGGTAATCACCATGACCACTATATGATTCTATTCGTTTTATGCCAGCTAATACTTGATGAATAATACCATGAATAGAAACCTGTTTATCACCGCGCATTATTCGGGCTCCAAGAGTTGACGGGGCACAATAACCAACAAAAAGTATGGTGTTTTTTGGATTAGATATACTATTTGCCAGGTGATGTTTTACTCTGCCAGCCTCAGCCATTCCTGAAGCCGAAATAATAATACAGGGCTTGGAATAATTATTTAATTTTTTCGATTCATCTGCACTTCTTGTATAATATAAATTATTAAAACCAAACGGATCGGGATCGGTTTCCATAATTTCCAGTATATCTTTATTAAAACATTCAGGGTGTACCCTGAAGATATCTGTCGCATTAATTGCTAAAGGGCTATCGACAAATATTTCTATTTTTGGAAGTTTTCTTTCGTTGTAAAAATTATTTAAAGAATATACAATTTCCTGTGTTCTGCCAACGCTAAACGAAGGAATTATTAGTTTCCCGCCTTTATCAACACAAGTTTCATTTACTACGTTAAGTAATTCGTCTTCACCCCTGTCGCTTTCATGGTGTAAACGGTCTCCATAAGTTGATTCGCAGATAAGAATATCAGTTTGAGGGAAAGGTTGCGGAGATTTTAATATTCTGTTTACTGGCCGGCCTATATCACCTGTATATGCAATATGCGTAATTTTTCCATTTTCGGTAATTTCAATATTTGCAACACCACTACCTAACATATGACCGGTATTGGTAAATTTTACCTTGGTTTTATCATCAATATATAGTTTTCTTTCATATGTAACTCCAATAAACAGTTTAATAGCTTCAATTGCATCGGCTTTTGTATATAAAGGTTTTACAGAAGGAAGCCCTTTTCTCGCCCGTTTCTTATTAAAAGTGTAAGTATCACGTTCCTGGATATAGCCCGAATCGGCCAGCATAATTGAACATAAATCACGTGTGGCATGGGTACAAATTACCGAACCACGGAAACCTTCTTTATAAACATATGGAATTAAACCAGAATGATCGATATGGGCATGAGTTAAAATAATGTGGTCAATTTCTGCAGGATCGAAACCTAATTGCCTGTTCATGGTATCGGTTTCAAGACCTTTTCCCTGGTACATTCCACAATCCAGTAATATTTTTTTCCCATGTCTGGTTGTGATTAAATGTTTGCTGCCGGTTACCTCACGAACAGCACCTAAAAATTGAATTTCCATTAAATATTAAATTTATTATTAATCATAAGAAGATAAAGGTAATGAAATATTTATTTTAAAATAAATCCACATTTAATAAAAAATAACGTTATTTGGCCCGATACCTGTTTTAAATGAATCAATTAACTCGCCATTCAATTTATACCTGAATAAATATCCTGATGAAGCAAATGAAGCTGCTTCTAATCCATAAATTATATCATCCTCCGAATCTATTCCAAAACCGTAGAACGAATTCAAAATTACAGGAGAATCTGATAATTCAGATGAATTAATATCATAAAAATATATACCATCCGATTCTGCGAAATAAATAATCTCTTCACTTCTGTTGACGCTTAATTGAGTAGGATTAAAATAATCACCTATGGTTCCAATAGTAATTTCATCTTTAACCGAGTGATCGTTCCCTGAAATTCTCACAAGTTTCGATTCAGTTTCTTCAATCACTTCGTAAGTAACAAAATCATATATAACTTTTCCTTTACATAACACCCATATATCATTGTTTTTATCTTTTATTAAATCAACCGGACAATCTCCAACTATAATATTTTCAATAACTTCATCATTTTCCGGATCAATAACACTTATTGTACTATCAATACCCCATCCCCCGCTGTTTGCTATATAAATAAAACCATTTGACTCGATCAATCTTTCCGGACCATATCCAACATTTATACTATCCTTGATTTTTAATTCCATAAGATTTATTATATATATTGTGCCCTGCATGTTACCATTTGTTAAATATGCTTTTGTATCATCTGTTTTTAAAAAATATCTTGGGTACGATACACCAAAAATGGTTCCGATTGATTCGAATGTTTCCAGGTTAACCACTTCTATTTTTTGTGAATTATTAACGACAATAAAGGCTTTATTATTTGCTATTCCAACTGATTGAACAACATCCCCTAACATTCTTTTATTAATAGAACAAAATAAATTATTAATTATTTTACTGGAATCTTTACTAAAATAACTAATTGATCCATTATTATTGCCATATGCGCCTTCGTTTGTAATTAATACACCTTTTGAATAACCTGTATTATTTTCATTTTCACCATCTTTTTCGCAAGTAACAATTAATAATGAAACAACAATACATAGCATAAAAAATTTTTTCCTTTTCATTTTCTTATATTTTATAAATTGATTAATAATTAAATTCCATTTTATAATTAATAGCATATGTCCTTAATGGCATGGGATAAGCTCTAACCAATTGATAATCTGTGTTAAAAAGATTATCAATCTTTACAGATAACTTTCCAGTATATTGTTTATATTTCTGTGTGAAACCAAAAATTATATTCGTGATAAAAAAACCGGGTAATTTAAAAACATCTATATTTTCTTCATCAGTATACCTGTTTCCTGTAAATAATTCATTACATAGAATGGAAAAATTCCTGTATTTTACCTCTAAAATTCCCTTGGCTGAATGCAATGGCAAATACCTCAACTGTTTATTCAATAAATTTGATGAACCTTCGTAAATCTTTGTGACAGTTGACTTTGAAAAGGAATAATCAATCCTGGATTGAATTTCAAAAGAATTCATTTGTATTTTGGCAATAAAAGATGACTCCAATCCCCTTGCCCATACTTGTTTAGAGTTTTTAGGTACCCATAAAGCAGAATTTCCTAAAGGAATCCATTGAATCATGTCGTTTATTACTGAACTATAATATACCAATTTTATAGAATAGGAATGATTTAGAATATTTTTCAAATTATATTGAAATCCTGCATCACCCGACCATCCATTTTCGGGTAATAAATCAGGATTTCCGCCTGGCACCCAATATTTATCATTAATAGTAGGAACACGGAAATTTCTTGAGAAAGTTGATTTCACAAATAGTCTGTCTTCAATTAAATTATACTTCAGGTTTAAACCAATTAATGGTTTAACATTATATTGCGCATGAATTTCTTTTCTAAAAGTTATATTACTGGTAAGTTTAAGATAATCTATCCTTATTCCGCATAACAAAGCACCTTGTGGTTCACGAATTTTTCCCTGGTAATAATCAGAATTTGCCTGATTTTCAACGTACATTCCTCCCAAATCAAAAACAATTTGATTAGTTAAAAAATACCTATAAAAAATATCAGTAATAATTTTGACAGATTTAATTTCAGGATATTCCGAAAACTTCTGATAATCATAAAAATATGCAGTGTTAACACTCAAGGATGATTTTGAAAATATCTTTCTCCATTTAATGAAAGCTTTTAAAGTACTGTCTTGCTGAATATCGTAATTAGTTGTATTGGAAGCTAATATTGAAGGTATTTCCTTATATTTTTCGCTATACCATATTCCGCAACTTATTTTATTGTCCTTTAACTTTAAAAATATATTTTGCATAAAAGTAATACTATTAAGCCTGTTATGTATCTGATATAATGTGTTATCGGTAACAGGATCATTATAAGGAAATTTTAAATCTCCACGATGAATATGAAAATTGGAATGTGATTGAATAGTTTTATTTCCAATTTTAAAACCAATTAAATTAATATATTCGTTAATGTTAGCTATACTTCCCGATAAATTCACGGATAATTTATTTTTCCAATCAGGCATATTATTTAAATCGATCGCGCCACCAAAAGTTCCACTGCCATATAAAGAAGCTGAAGCGCCATGATTTACTGATATATCCTGGATTAATCCGGAATTAATTAAAGATAAATCATATGTTCCCAGTGTTGTGGAATTTAATGAAAATCCGTTCCAATTCACCGATGTTTGATATGAGTTTGTGCCACGAATAAACGAACCAGAAACAAATCCCGATTTTCCATTTCCATGAATATGGATATTGGAATAATTAGTAAGAAAATCGCCTAAAGTTAAGGAGCTAAATGTTTGACGAATAGAAGAATCAATTTTATAAATATTAATATCATCGGAATAAAAGCAATTCCGGTGATTGGTTATTTCAACTTTATCAATACTAAAAGTATCAACAACAGAAGTTATGTTTCCTTTTGAACACAGGAAACAAAAGAATAATAAACCTATAAGTATAATTCTGCTTTTCAAAAAATTAAGAATTAATGTTTAACCCGAACACAAAATTCGAAATGGCAGGTCTTCTGACTTATCCCTGTTTTTGATGCCTTCCCATTTCAACCTCCAAAACCTTGGCAAAGGAGGTTTTAGTCCTTTTTAGCTGGACATCCTCCGTAGCTTTAGCGAAGGAGGATGATAGTGGCCAAGAGTTACAAAAACATTGTGCCTGTGTTAACAGGCCGGGACTTACAGCAGCGGGTACTGTTCCCGATTTTCACGAGATTCCCTTTTATTCCAATTTAAGAACGTTAATTGAAAATACCATTTCGCTAACAAATGTAAAAAATATTTAATTCTAAAAAACTAAATGTCTAAAATTTCCTTCAACAAAATGTTTATAACCAATTTTTTTTCAAGCTTAATCCACTATATTTACAATAAATATTAATTTAAAAAAATATATAATGTTAACTGAAAATTTATTAATCGCATTCGCTTTAACTCTGTTTGCCGGATTATCAACCGGCATTGGAAGCGCCATAGCATTTTTTGCCAAAACTACCAATACTAAATTTTTATCTGTTGCCTTGGGATTCTCGGCAGGCGTTATGATATATGTTTCGCTTGTTGAAATTTTTGTAAAAGCAAAGACGGCCCTGGTTGATTCATTGGGAATTGCACCCGGATATTGGGCCACAGTGGGTGCTTTTTTCGGAGGAATTGTTTTTATTGCAGTTATTGACAATTTTATTCCGGCAGTTGAAAATCCTCATGAAATGAAAAAGGTGGAAGATATTAACCTGAATAAACTTCAAAAAAACCAAAAGCTTATGCGTATGGGTTTATTTACGGCATTAGCCATTGGTATTCATAATTTTCCTGAAGGATTAGCTACTTTCACTGCTGCGCTTACAAATCCCGGATTAGGT
>JAFGQQ010000484.1 GCA_016935595.1 Bacteroidales bacterium | reverse complement strand
TCTGGAAAAAATATCTGGTAGTTTTTTAACCCTGGGTTCTGTAATAAAAGCAGCAATATAAATGGACAACTATTAATTTTAAAAAATATATCAGATTAAGTCTTTATTACTTCAATTTATTATATCTATTTCTATTATCAAGAATAGAATTCTATTAAAAGATCCCGATTTCACTTTGTTCATCGGGATGAGTTCGACTAACCCATTTCAAGAGTAAAAAACTCTTGAAATGGGAGTCTCACTCACTTTCCGATACAGAACTTTGAAAAAATATTCCCCAATATCTCATCGGTTGTGATTTCCCCGGTAATCTCACCTAAATAATGCATTACTTCACGAATATCTTGCGCTAATAAGTCGCCTGACAAACCGGTTTTAAGTCCTTCTTTTGCCCGTTCCAGTGCCGCAGCTGATTTTTGTAATGCTTCGTAATGCCTTGCATTGTTTATTATTACCTGATCTTCGTTAATCTTATCAAGGTTAATAATATGCAATAATTCTTTTTCCAATTTATCAAGATTGATTCGTGGTTTAGCTGCTAACGGAATAACAGAAATATTCTTATAATTTATGTGATGATTAATATGGTTCACTTTTTCTTTTAATACTTTATCTTCAATTTTATCGATCTTATTAATAATTAAAATTATTTTTTGATTTACACTGTCAATTTTTTCTTCAATTTGATTTATGATCTTTTCTATTTCTTTAACAGGTTCAATGGCTTCAAATAAAATTAAAATAATTTTAGCCTGTGAAATTTTTTCATATGTTTTTTTAATTCCAAGATTTTCAATTGTATCGAGTGTTTCTCTTAATCCTGCAGTATCAATAAAACGGAACTGTATTCCTTCAAGGGTAATAACATCTTCAATTGCATCCCTTGTTGTCCCGGCAATTTCGGATACAATTGCTTTATCTTCCATCAATAAGGCATTCAATAATGTAGATTTTCCAACATTCGTTTTACCAATAATAACTACCGGAACTCCATTTTTTATTACATTACCCATCGAAAAAGAATCTTTTAACCGGTTCACCAATGAATATATCTTTAAAAGCAAATTATTCAATTCCTTTCTGTCGGCAAATTCCACATCTTCCTCGCTAAAATCCAGTTCTAATTCTATTAGTGAGGTAAATTCCAATAATTGATCCCTTAATTTTTTTAACTCTTCCGAGAAACCTCCTCTCATTTGCTTTATAGCAACCTGATGCGAAGCTTTTCCTGTACTGGCAATTAAATCCGCCACAGCCTCAGCCTGAGATAAATCCATTTTTCCGTTTAAAAAGGCCCGTAATGTAAATTCGCCCGGTTTAGCTAATTTCGCTCCATTTTCGGTTAATAATTGAATGATTTGTTGTTGAATAAAAATTGAACCATGACAGGATATTTCAACTACATTCTCTCCTGTATATGAATTTGGTGCTTTAAATAAATAAACTAATACTTCATCAATGATCTTATTATCTTTTTTAATGAATCCATGATGTATTGTATTTGCCTTTTGATTAACCACCTTTTTTCCTTTTGAAAAGTAAATTTTATCGCAAATGGCAAAAGCATCAATTCCGCTTAACCTGATTATTGCTATAGCTCCATTTCCCTGGGGAGTGGCAACTGCACATATGGTTGAACCATCATTCATAAAATATTTTTCTTACAAAAATAACGGTTTTATTAATTTTTTTAGGACAAACTTTTCCAAAGTTTGGGAGATTGCTGTTTATTATAACCGAAAATTAAGTTAATAAGCAGCATTTTGTAATCAGGTTTAACTTTGGAAAAGTTTGCAGTTACTTTGTTGCCTTTTTAATTTTTTCAACAATTATTTTTAATTGATCGTCGGAATATTTAGGTCTCCAATCACTATCAATTATTTTTCCAATAAATTCTTTTTCAAGGAATGGGTACCAATCCCCCGGATTTGGGAGGTCTTTCTCATTTCTTGGAATAATATGCATATGCAAATGATCAATAGTTTGTCCTGCTTCAATTCCCTCCTGAATAGTCCAATTAAAAGCTTGTAAATGAAAAACTTTACGTAACATTTTAATTGCTTTAATACTTAATTCAATCATTTCACTCCTCAATGGCTCCCCTATTTCAATAAAACTTGAATAATGTTTTTTAGGAATTATTAAGGAATGACCTGGTAAAATTGGGGCATGATTATAAATGGCAATAAAATTATCCGATTCTGCAAATGCATATTTATTTATAGAAGGAGTACAAAACGGACATTTATTTTTATTCATTAATTAAAGAATTGACAATTACTTATTTTAAAAAAGGAATTGAAAAATTAAGATTAAATCTGTATCCGGCATCTGGTTTTATCCATATCTTTCCGTTATGTTTTAAAATTAACTCTTTTGCTATTTCAAAATTAATTCCCTGTGATGGAGATGAAATTAAAAGTTTGTTTATTAATATTCCTAAATATTCTTCTTCATCCTCAGATATTTTATTATAAAATTCCTCCCTCATATCTTTTATAAAAAATACCAAATGTTCATTAATAGTACTATAATCATATCCAAATTCAATTCTCCCCCTATTGGTAAAATGAAATGAAATATTCAAGAGGTTACTTATTATTTGATTTAACATACTTTTATCGGCATACAAGTATATTTTTTGTGAATCGTCAATGCTGCATATAAATTCAATATCACTCTTTAATCTTAGAAGTTTAAATTCATCATAAATATCTTTAATTAATTTATTAATATCTATCTTTTCAAATTTCAGCTCATCCGATCTATGGTGAAATTGAGAATAATAATAAACATTACTGATTGTTTCAACAGAAAGTTCTGTTTCATTTTTTAAGGTATAAATTTTGTTTTCATTCTTCTGGTCAACATTTATTTCAGGTATTATCTCATGCAGTAATGACAAAGAGGTATTTAACCGGTCAATGATTTTTTGGCAGGCGTTCTTAATTGTTATAAGTATCTGTTTTTTCTTCTCTTCATCATTTTGCCTAACTTTATTAAGTTTTATATTTTCCAACTCCAGTTCTTCAATTTTTTCTCTCAAATCAATGTTTGCCTCAATAAAGTCATCTGTTCTTTCAATCATTTTTTGTTCAATATCTTTTTGTGTGCTCAATAATATTTCTTCTGTTTTTTTCCTGTCAGTAATATCATGAAATATACATATTATTCCAAAAGGATTATTATTAATATTCTTCATAACCATGCTAGAAAATAAAACAGGTTTTTTCTTCATATCTTTTGGTAAAATAATTCCTTCCTGATTTTCAATGTTTTTCGATTTTAATTTTCCAACAATTACTTTATTTATTGCATCATTCGAAAACAGAAACTTAATATCTTTATTTAACACTTCTGTATATGAGTATTGTAAAAACTTCCTCGATGGAGCGTTTATGTTTTTAATATGTCCGTTCATATCACATAATATTAAACAATCGGGCATGGAGTCGAGAATATTTTCCTCAGCTGTGAAATTTGCACCACTGATTTGATATATTTTTAATGAAACAAATAAAGTTCCAATGGTTATAAAAATAGCATACACATTATCTATATTGAATAATTGAAGGCTAAATAAAAAGTTTATTAAAGAATGTAATAACCATAGTATAAATGTTAATGAACCTGCTATGAATAATACTTCTATTTGCTTTTTCTTTTCTGTTTCAATAGCTACATTTAATAATCCTGTTAGAAATATAATTGCTATAACTATAATGCCATAATAATACAATGAAAAAATAATGTTAAAAGCATAACCCGGATTGAAAGCCAGAAATAAAGGGAAATTAAGATTGATTCCGGATACATTTATTTTTGAGAAAATTTGAACCAAAGAATGAAATAAAGTAAATAAAAAAATTAAAATATAGAATAAAGGCGATTTTAGTATTTTTTTATTTTGGCAATATAACAATACAGACCAGATAATTGCATGACAAATATTAAAATTTGCTATTGCACCTATTTTTAGAAATATCAAGTTAAGTTTTGGCGTAAAAAAGTGGCTTAATAGTACAAATGAAGAAAAACTCCAAATTGATAATAAAAAGAACAAAAAACTTATAATATAATTTAATGGTTTGTTTTTACTTTGTAAAATAAATAAAATGAATATAATAACATATAGCAAAGAGAAAGCAAAATGCAGGTATGAAACAATACTGTTCATGGGATTAATTTATATATCAATATTATAAAATAGTATCGTAACGTAGTCGACCACTTCACTAGAGGGAATAACATCACCTGAATTTCCTCTTCTTAAAACTTCTGTTTTTGTATTTTTATTAATCAATTTCGAATATTCAATTAAGGTTGTGATAGGCCCATAACCGCATACACTAATATTTTTACTCCTTATTGTTTTAATAACTCCTTGTGAATCCAACTTCAAAATATGATCAATAACAAAATCATCGAGTTTTTTCCCCTCCTCGGGATCGACAAAGTGAGAAAAATCTGATGATGCAATTAATAATATTTTTTTATTTAAAACCCGGTTTGCTTTATATATTGAGTTAGCAATTAATAATGAATTATCAATAGTTTGTTTTGAAATAGAAATGGGTAATATTTTAAACGGGTAATCGAGCGAATATTGTAACAAAGGCAACATTACTTCGCCTGAATGTTCGTATTGATGGGCTGATTTGGATTCGGTAAAAGGAAGTTCAGTATAAAAATCCTTGTCAATTTCAACAACACCAAATGGCGATTCCCATTTATCATTCGTATCTAAAGATGCAGAAGGTCCGTATCCATGATGATCGGGATTTAAAATAATGATAGTATCATAATGTGTTTTAACATATTTGATTATTTCGAAAAAGTGAATGGCTTCATAAGCTGAAAACATATATCCCGCATGAGGCACTACTGCTCCTATTATTTTCTTTTTAGATAAACTATAATTAATCTTTGATTTCTCTTTATTAAAAATATCTGTAATTAATTTATTTAATTCATCCTTGTTTGAAGGATAAAACTTCCCGGCTACAGCAGGTTTCCGAATCATATTGTTATTTTTATTTTAAATAATTATTCATAGCAAATTACATGAAATTATTAAAAAGATCAACAAGTTTTTAATTTATTATTTAAAGAAAGTTACTTTTTTCTGCGGTATTTATATCAGAAATAATATTTACCTTTATAATTAAACGCTATTAATTAAATTTATCTTGAATTTTAATAAACAAATAAGAATTCCAATTTTACTTTCATTTATTTTATTCTCATATTCAGTCCATTCACAATCAAGCTTTAGCATTGGTTATTCAATTAATGACTTTACTAAGCCTCTAGGAAACTATAATATTCTTGTTCACCAGTTTAATGAATCCCATGCACAATATGATAAATTATTCAGTATTCCTAAATTTAACCATGGTTTTGCTTTCAGCTGGTTTATTGGTGACAAAGCAGGTATGGAACTAAACTGGATAAACAGGCATGCAAAAACAAAAGCCGAAGGAATACCTGATACTGCATCCGTGTTATATAATCATTTTTTAAAAACCCGCATGAACACTTTTGGCTGGGGATTTTTTTACAGGCCAAGGGATTTCATTAGATTGGGATATACAATGGATTTCGGAAAATATAAACTATTTAAAAAATACGGATCTACCAATAATATTAAAAAATCGAATTACACAATGGTTTATAACAAAGGGCTTACAACATTTGGCTTTACTTTATATGTTGATTTAATTATTGGTAATTTAATTTCTGTCAAGCCATTTTATCACATCGATACAACATTATTTTCGAATACTGAATTATATAATGACAAGAAATATTATTATAACCTCAGTCATTTTGGAATTACAGGGTCATTCTTAATTAATCCGGATTAATAATGAATAAAAAAATTATATATATCTTTTTATTAGTATTATTTATTATTTCATCAGTAAAAGGACAATTATCCCTTTCATTAGGGTACCTTAATTTAAATATAAAATATCCTTCATTTAATACTTTTACCGATTCTTACAATCTGTATAATACTTCTTTGATAAGAGACGGTATTCAACCGTTCCCTAAAGCAAATGGTTATCATGCAGATATATCATTTACTTATATTTTTATGACATTGGATTTTGGATACAACCGACTATGGACATCAACAAAAACTAACTTTAATGAAAACAATTTAAGAAGATTTGATTTTGATTACCGTTTTGGAGATTTTACAATAGGTTTTGGATATAGTATAAAAAATTTTGGAGCATTTTTAATAGGTGGCTGGTGTTTTGGGAATACTACCTTAACTACATATTATGAATATCCGGATGGCAGTAAAGATATTGGTTTATCAAGGCAATTAAACGGAGTATATGAAGGCTTGGTGACAATGCAAGCTATTTATGGAATTAAAGTCACAATTCCAGTTACCAGAAATTTTAATATATTATGCCGGTATGAAAGAATGGCCAAAGCAATGGACGATGATTTAACCGATATGCACCCGGGCAGGATGCTGGGTGAAAATGCCAATTTTATAAATATTCCGCAAGATTATGCCGGCTATTGGGCAGCAGGTGGACAAAGCTTTAATTATGAAGGCGAATATGTTAAAAACGATTTTACGGGTTGGCGCTTATTAATTGGTATTCGGATAAATTTTACAGAACCTTACGAATTTTAATTAATGCATGAAAAATATTTTAAAAATATGGTTTAAATATTGTTTTACTGGCATACTCATATTTTTTGTATTATCCTGTGAGAAAGGAGAAAAATTTTATGTTCACAAATTTCATGGAGTATGGAATATTAATACATATGAAAGATTATATTATGATACTTTAGAACAAAAATTTATAAGTTCTTTGACGGAACAAAATGCAGGATATATTTATTTCTATGATCAGATGAGTGATGAATATAATGATTGCTATTACGGGGGTTTTAGCCAAAACGAAATTTCTTATGCTTTTAACTATTTAGAGTATAATACATCTGCCGGAGATTATAAAAGTTGCTATTGGTTTACAGATAACGAAAATCGTTTAACAATTTGGCATCCAGGACCTGGAGCAAATTATTACATTATATTTTTTGTTGAAAAGATTGAGGCAAATAAATATAATTTTATTTATTATCATGGAAATACCGACCTGAAAGAAGTTCTGCATGTAAGCAGGTATAAGTAACAGTTATGATTCTTTTATAACCAAATGTTCACCACAATTTAAGCAATTACCTTTTATATCCAGTCCGGAAACATACGTAAAATATCCATTTCTTTGAATTACCATTTTATTGCATTTGCTGCAATAAGTATTCTGTCCGTCTTTTATTGCAGCATTTCCAATGAACACATGGTGAAGGTGTTTTTTTGCTATTTGGAAAAATGTCTCGAGCAGGTGAATTGGAGTAGCTTCAATATTCATTTTATGGCGTGGAAAATACCTTGATATATGAAAAACTGTATTTTCCCCTAATTCGTTAGCAATCCATTTCACCATTTCTTCAAATTCATTTTCATCATCATTTAATGTTGGAATTAATAAATTAGTAATTTCCAGATGTTTTTTCCTGCTTTTAATAAACTTTAAAGTATCTTTAACAGGTTCGATCGTACCTCCCGAATATTTCTTATAAAAATCATTATTAAAAGCTTTTAAATCAATATTAAAAGCATCGATATATTCTATTAATTCTTCTAAAGGTTTTAAATTAATATAACCATTAGAAACAATTACATTTTTTAAATTATTAGCACTTGCTTCACGTGCAATTTCCAGCATATATTCATAAAAAATGGTAGGTTCATTATAGGTATAAGCAATACCTAAGTTTTGTTTTTCTCTTAAAGCTAATTTTACTATATCCTCAGTATAATAAGGCTTTAAGTATGGAAAATCATTCTTACTAACCTGTGAAATATCACTGTTCTGACAAAACCTACATCTGAAATTACAACCAATAGTGCCAATTGATAGGATATTACTGCTCGGATAAAAATGATATAAAGGTTTTTTTTCAATAGGATCAACATGAATAGCCGAAACTACGCCATAAGTTTCGGTGTACAGGATACCTTTTTTATTTACCCTTACCCGACAAGTACCTGCTTTCCCCTCTTTAATTCTGCAATTATGAGGGCATAACTCGCAAATCACCTCATTTTCAGGTAATTTTGTATAATATAAAGCTTCCTTCACAAAAATACTTTTAATTACTTAAAACAAAGTTAAGCTATTTATACATTTAACTCAAGATTTTGAAATAGATATTCACTGTTATCAATACAAGAATACATTTTTCGTTCATAAACCTTGTCACCAGGTTCAATATTACCAATTAAAAGAGGGGAATCAGGATTATGATTTTTAATGGTTTTATCAACTTTCTTAAAATTATAATTGGCATAACAATATAAACATTTGTGTTTGCATGTATTATATACACCTATATCTATACTTTCAATACAAT
>JAFGQQ010000483.1 GCA_016935595.1 Bacteroidales bacterium | reverse complement strand
TGCAGGGAAACCTTCTGAATCAATTCCTCAGATTTGGGCTTTATATAAAGAAGTCCAGGATTATTACGATAAAGGTATGCGTGTACCGGACGATGTTACTCTTTTACTGTGCGATGACAATTGGGGAAACGTTCGCAAATTACCTAAACAAGATGATATTTCCAGATCAGGAGGATACGGGATGTACTATCACTTTGATTATGTAGGCGGACCAAGAAATTACAAATGGTTAAACACAGTTCAAATTGAAAGAGTTTGGGAACAGATGCATCTGACTTATCAATACGGAGTAGACAGGATATGGATTGTTAATGTGGGTGATATTAAGCCTATGGAATTTCCAATTACTTTCTTCTTGGATTATGCATGGGCTCCTGATAAATGGCCGGCAGAACGTTTACCTGAATACTATAAATTATGGGCAAAGCAACAATTTGGCGATGAATATGCTGAAGCTATCGGAGATATTTTAGCTAAATATACCAAATATAATGCACGTCGTAAACCTGAAATGTTATCGCCTGAAACATACAGCCTTCTTTACTATCGTGAAGCAGAACGAATTATTGAAGAATACAATGATCTTGTACATAAAGCTAAAAATATTTTCGAAAATCTTCCTGATAATTATAAAGATGCTTATTATCAGATGGTATTACATCCGGTAATTGCCTGTGCCAATTTAAATGATCTATATGTAACAGTTGGAAAAAATCGCCTTTATGCTGAACAGGGAAGGGCTGCCACTAATGATTTGGCAAATAAGGCTAAAGAATTATTTGAAAAAGATGCAGAAATTTCTGATTATTATAATAAGGTTTTAGCCGGTGGTAAATGGAATCATATAATGGATCAAATACACATTGGCTATACATACTGGCAGCAACCTGATAAAAATTATATGCCTGAGGTTAAACAAATAAAAATTCCAAAAAATGCAGAAATGGCTGTTACTATTGAAGGCTCAAGTTTATGGTGGCCTAAAGAAAAAAAAGAAGCCATTTTACCTGAGTTCGATCCCTATAATCGACAGGATTATTATATTGAAGTATTTAACAGGGGTACAGAGCCATTTAAATATGAAATAATAACAGAAACAGATTGGTTACAAGTTACCCCTAGAGAAGGTGAAATTAAAAAAGAACAGAGGATAAATGTAAGTATTAACTGGAATTTAGCTTCATCAGGAAAATATCCTGCTTTTATAAATATTGTTGGACCAATTGGTAACCAAGTTGTTGTTAAAGCAATTATTAATAATCCCGAATTCCCAAAACCAAATCAGGTCTTTGGATTTGTAGAGGGAAACGGATATATTTCCATAGAAGCAGAACATTTTACGAGAGCAATTGAAACTGAGGCGATTCAATGGTTACATATCCCAAATTTAGGGAGAACACTTTCCGGAATTACTCCTATACCTGTAACATCAAAAAGTCACAATCCAGTGGAAAATAGTCCACATTTAGAATACCAGGTATATATTTTTTATAGTGGTGAAATCAATGTACAGGCCTATCTATCACCAACTCAAAACTTTAAAAGTACTGAAGGAATAAAGTATGCTATTTCGTTTGATAACGAAGAGCCACAAATTATTAATATACATAAAGAAGATACAATTCCCGATTGGAAATATCCACAGTTTTGGGAACAAGTAGTGGGAAATAACATTAATATTTCAGTTTCTAAACATAATATTAATAAACCAGGAGAACATGTATTAAAATTCTGGATGGTGGATCCGGCAATTGTACTGCAGAAAATAGTTATTTACACCAATGAATTAAAACCCAGTTATCTAGGGCCGCCCGAGAGTTTTTATCAAATCCTCAAATCCAATTAAAATTTTATATTATATTCATAACATTCAATAATAAAAGAATGCCTGCAGTAATAAGAAGTATAATAAACACTTCAATAAATATATACTTAAGCATTTTTCTTTTCATTAAATTATTTTTCAAGGTATTCTTAATTCTTTTTTAAATTAATGATATCAATTTTTATAAAGGCTTAAATATTTATTCATTTAGGGATAATCCTTTTACAGGGGGTGTAAATTTTTCTTTTTGGCGTATATTTTTACCAAATATTATTAAAAGTAATTAATATAAAGTATTAATATTCCGTAAGCAATAAAATTAATGTTCATTGCGAAACTCATTGCAATATTTGGTTGGCGTTTTACTAAATTCTTTCACAAAACACTTGGAAAAATATTTTGGATCGGAAAAACCAACCATATAAGCAACTTCAGCTATTGGTAATTTTTCTTTTTGTAATATCATTGCAGCTTTTTTAAGTCTATGGTTCTTAATAAAATCAACTAAAGATAAGTTAGTAAGAGCTTTTACTTTTCTAAGTATAGTAGTATGACCCATATTCATGTTTTCAACTAATTTTGTTACATCAAACTCAGTATCATTAATATTTGCTTCAATAATATCTAATAATTTATTCAGGAATTTTTCATCTATTGAAGTGATGGTTATATCTCTTGGCTTAAGTGTAATAAGTTTACTATACTTCTCCTGTAATAAAATTCTTGATTCAATAATTTTTTTTATTTGGGTTTTGAGTATCTCAATATTAAAAGGCTTGATAATATAACTATCTGCCCCTTTCTCGTATCCCTCCAAAATATTTTCTTCAGAAGCTTTTGCAGTTAAAATTATAACTGGTATATGCGAGGTTTCAATATTTGTTTTTAAGTTTTCACAAACCCGATAACCGTCCATCTCAGGAAGCATTAAATCAGAAATAATTAAATCAGGCATTAAATTTCTAGCCATTTCCAATCCTTTTTTCCCATTTTCAACCTGTTCAATATTATATAAATTACACAAATATTGAGAAATATAGTTTGAAAGCTCAATATCATCCTCAATTATTAAAATTGTCGGAGCTTTCTCTTTTCTAATTCCTTTTCTATCGATAAACTCTTCATCATGCTTATCTATTTTTTCTTCAATTGATATATCATCTCGCTGGATTTTTTCTTGAGGCAATATTTTAGGTGTTTCCTGTTTAATCAATTGTGCTGTATCGAAATGTGCCTGACCAACCGGAAAATAAATAGTAAAAATACTTCCTTCATTAGGCTTACTTTTAACATCGATATATCCTTTATGCAATTCGATATATTCCTTTACCAATGACAAACCTATGCCTGATCCCGTATGCAGTTGTAATTCAGGATTATATGCCTGGTAAAATCTATAAAAAATATTGTTCAATTCCTTTTCAGGAATCCCTGTTCCTGAGTCAGCAACTTCAACTGCCACCCACTGGCTGATATTATTTTTTAGAAGCAAACGCTGACGGATATTATGATATAATCGTTTACTCATTCTGCCCTGGTGCTTATCTATTTTAAGAGAAATAGATCCTCCATCGGGTGTATACTTAAATGCGTTTGAAAGCAAGTTATAAAACACAACAGTAATTAATTCTTTATCAAGATACAAATGAATGCTTTTGGCTTCGCTATTAAAAGAAAAATTAATATCCCTTTTATGAGCATATTCCTCAAAATCTTCCATAATTCCCATAATAAATGGTACCAAATCTACTTCTGAAACTTTCAGTTTAATATATCCTAAGTCTATCTTTCTAAGTTGTATTAATTGATTTATTAATTCTAACAATCTTGTGACATTTTTAGAAACCAGTTTTAAATTTTTACGAGATGTCTCATCAATTTCACCTTCGGAGAGAACCTTTTTAAGAGGATCGGATATTAATGTAAGCGGCGTACGAATTTCATGGGAAATATTAGTAAAAAACCGCATTTTAGCTTCCGATATCTCAATATGTTTTTTATTTTCAAGTCTTTCAATCAACAACTTATTCTTTTCTTTAACGGCTATGAGTGAATACCTTCGAAAAATTAACAGGAAAATTATAATGATAATGGCATATATAAAATAAAACCATGGTTTTCTCCAGAAAGGAGGTAAAACAGTTATTTCGATTTCAGTTGGCAAATTTTTCCATATTTCCTCATTATTAATGGTTTTAACCTGAAAAATATAATCACCTTCATCCAGATTTGTATAAGTTGCATACCTGTTATTTTTTCCTGCTTCCTGCCATTTTTCATTAAAACCAAGTAACCTGTATGCGTATCTAATACTTTGCGGATTGGTATAATATAAAGCAGAAAATTCAAATGTAATCTCTTTAGCCTTATATGAAAGAACAATATTTTTTGTGTTTGAAATATCTTTTTCCAGAATAATCCTGCCATTTATTTCTTCACCCGGATGTATGTATTTATTAAATATCTTCAAGCCTGTAATTACTACTTCAGGTTGATAGGGATTATCGTGAATACTATCAGGATGAAAAAAAGTTAATCCGTTTACGCCTCCAAAATACATATATCCTCTATTATCTTTAAAATAAGCATTTGAATGAAATTCATTTGCTTGTATTCCGTCATTCACACTATAGTTTTTAAAACATTCATTAACTGGATTAAATACTGATATACCCTCATTTGTACTTAACCATAAATTTCCTTTATCATCTTCCAAAATGCCATATATTAAATTATTAGGCAAACCATGCTCTTCAATGTAAGAAATAAAATCAATTTCTTTTTTTAATATAAATTCTGTATTTGGTTTTTTATTACCCCAAGCAACTTTATTCAATCCACCACCAGTGCCAATCCAAATATCTCCCCTGCTATCCTGGGTTATACAATAAACATCGTTATGACTGAGACTATTAGGATTATTACGATCGTGTTTAAAATAAATAAAATCACCCTGTCCCTGACTTAAAATATTTAATGGAATTACATTTACACCTCCACCTTTTGTACCAATCCATAAATTTCCCATTGTATCCCCATAAATTGCCAGAACTATATCACTACTTAATGAGTGATTATCCCTCGGTATATGAGTATAATTAGTTACTTCTCCTGTTTTTTCCTTAATCCATCCCAAACCCTGACCCCATCTACCAAGCCAGATTTTTCCGGTATAATCCTGGTATATAGAATATACATAACCATTAACCGGATAACTCCTGAAACCTTCCGGTTCTTTATATCGAAAAATACTATTAGTTGCTGTACCTATCCAAAGAGCCTTATTCTTGTCTTCAAAAAGCGAAATAATTTCCTTTATGATAAAACCCGAAGTTAAGGAAATGTTTGAATAATGATTTATTTGATAAGTATGATCCTTATTAAAAATTATTTCATCCAGTCCTTTAACTGCTGTACCAACCCATACTTTATTTTTTTTATCGCCTGATATGGCGGTAACAAGATTATCTCCAAGGCTATTTTTATTATTAGGAAGATTTTTAATATGATAAAACTTTTTCCTATACAGATCGAGTGTATTGCATCCTTTGCTTTCGGTTCCGATCCAAAGCATACCTGTATTATCCACTAACAAAGAATTTATGATATTCTCGCTCAGACTATTTACATCGGAAATTTCATTCAGATAAGTAATTACTTCGCCGTCTTTTTTAATATTAATAAGACCCCCCCCACGCGTTCCAACCCACATATTACCATAAGGATCTTTAACAAGAGTTTCAATTCTATTAACTAATAAACGCTGTTTACCCTGTTGATCTATGCTATAATTTGTAAAAGTATATTCAAACGAAGAATCATTGACTGGTCCGGCTTTTACTAAACCATCATAGGAACCTGCCCAAATTATTCCGTCATCTTCAACAATTAAAGAGGTAATGTAATTATAATTTGCTACTCCCATATCCATAAGAGTATATTGTTTTTTACTTATCGAATAATTAAAAACTCCCCCTCTAGTACCAATAATAATAATATCATCAGAAAGTTGATTTATAGAAGCGACCGAAATAATTGATTTTTGTCGGGCAACGAATTCCCCGTCTCTTGTTTTATATATTGAGGATTGTGTAACATTTTCAAATAAGTAGATATTTCTTTCCTTATTATAATTTCCCCTAAATAAACCTTCCGGAGTACCAATCCATAAATTTCCCTTCTGGTCTTCAAAAATATCATTAACAATATTCTTATAATCTAATTCCAAATATCTTCTAAATTCATTTTTATCATATATATATTGATTTAGCCCTCCGCCTCTTGTGCCAATCCAAAGATCGCCTTTGCTGTTAACATGAATTTTGGTAATTTCATTATGACTTAAACTATTCGTATCCTGGGGATTATATTTATATTTAATAAAACTATAACCATCAAAGCGGTTTAATCCATCTCTTGTGCCAATCCATATAAATCCGTTTTTATCTTGTGCCAGAGCAAATACAGATGACTGTGATAATCCCTGCTGAGTAGAAATCTTGTTAAATCTTACATTAGTTAACGATTCCGATAACTGCCCGAATAAACAATTATTTAATATCAAAACCAATAAAACACATAAAAACCGATGATTAATATTTGAAAACATTTATTAATATTAAAAAATTATTAATTGTAAAATAAAATAAATATTTTGATATATTTAACAATTAAATACATTTCTGGACTTAGAATTATAAATGAAAATTTCAATATGAAAAAATTTTATATATTAAAAATAATATTTATCTACATTCTGTTAGTATTTATTTCAATTAATATTAATGCAGAAGATGGTTATAACCTATGGTTAAGGTATAATAAAATTGCAGATGCGCAAAAATTACAGGAATACCATAGTTTTATAAATGAAATTATTTTTGAAGCTGATTCACCAACTTTAATTGCTGCAAAAAATGAATTAAATATTGGCTTATCAGGATTACTGGGAAAAGATATAATATACGTAAAAAATATTACAAAAAATGTTACAGTTATAGTTGGAACACCCCAAAATAACAATATTATTAGTTCATTATTTCTTGCTAATGAATTACTGCCATTAGGTAATGAGGGTTATTTAATAAATTCCAAAAAAATTGATGATAAAAATTGTATTGTTATTACAGCAAACAGTGATATTGGAATTTTATATGGTGTTTTTGACTTTTTAAAACTAATTCAAACCCATAAAAATCTAGAAAATCTATCAATAATCAGTATACCAAAAATTAAATACCGTTTACTCAATCACTGGGATAATTTAGACAGAACGGTTGAAAGAGGTTATGCTGGTTTTTCATTATGGGACTGGCATAAACTTCCTGATTATATATCTCCGAGATATATTGACTATGCCAGGGCAAATGCATCGATAGGTATAAATGGAACAGTATTAACAAACGTAAATGCAAATTCAGATGTATTAACACCTCAATATTTGGAAAAAGCATCGGCACTGGCAGATGCTTTCCGGCCTTATGGAATAAAGGTATTTCTCACTGCCAGGTTCAGTGCCCCTGTTGAAATTGGAGGTTTGAAAACAGCTGATCCACTTGAACCGGAAGTTATAAAATGGTGGAAAAATAAAGTCGATGAAATCTATGCTTATATTCCCGATTTTGGCGGCTTCCTTGTAAAAGCAAATTCAGAAGGCCAGCCAGGACCACAAAACTACGGAAGAAATCACGCTGACGGAGCAAATATGCTGGCTGATGCATTAGCCCAGCATGGCGGTATTGTTATGTGGCGAGCATTTGTATATGATTTTAATGTAAAAGAAGACCGTGCCAAACAAGCCTATAACCAGTTTGTGCCGCTCGACGGAACCTTCAGAAAAAACGTATTAATTCAAGTAAAAAATGGGCCCATTGATTTTCAACCCCGTGAACCATTTCATCCTATGTTTGGAGCCATGCCCAAAACACCTATTATGACAGAATTTCAAATTACCCAGGAATATTTGGGATTTGCTACTCACCTGGTATACCTTGCCCCTTTGTTTAAAGAATGTTTATATTCGGATACTTATGCTAAAGATGAAGGTTCTTTTGTTGCTAAAGTGATTGACGGTTCCCTCGACAACCATCAAATATCGGGTATAGCAGGAGTCTCAAATATTGGCACAGACAGAAACTGGTGCGGGCATCCTTTTGGACAGGCCAATTGGTATGCATTTGGACGATTAGCCTGGGATCACGAACTTTCATCAGAAGAAATAGCTGAAGACTGGATTAGGATGACTTTTACGAATCATGACAAATTTATTTCACATGTAAAATCAATGATGCTTGCATCGCGTGAAATTACTGTAAGCTATATGACCCCTCTCGGATTACACCATCAAATGGGATGGAGCCACCATTATGGCCCTGCTCCATGGATATATCAAGGCCGGCCTGACTGGACATCGGTATATTACCACAGGGCTGATGAAAAAGGAATAGGATTCGACCGTACAGAGAAAGGATCTGATGCTGTAAGCCAGTATTTTGAGCCAGTAAAAGAAAAATTTAATAATATCGAAAGCTGCCCGGAAGAATTATTGCTCTGGTTCTACCATATTGATTGGAATTATAAAATGAAATCGGGCAGAACATTATGGGATGAATTGTGCTACAAATATTATAGCGGAGTTGATTTAGTCAGGTGGATGCAAAAAACATGGGAAGAACTTGATGGAATGATTGATGAACAAAGGTATAATCATGTTAAAACTTTTCTGGCTATTCAGAAAAAAGAAGCTGTATGGTGGAGGAATGCCTGCCTCCTGTATTTCCAGACTTTTTCAAACAAACCGATCCCTGAAGCATACGAAAAACCAGATAAATCGCTGGAATATTATATGAACCTGGAATTTAAATATGCACCGGGTATTTAATAAAAAGTTAAAGATTTTATAATGTTTCTCAATATCCGTTATTCTTCAATAATGAAGATACAACATTCTTTACCTTAATATCTTTTATATGGATTTGAATGGTACTTTTTCCCATAAAACAGTTTTCTTCAATATTATAACAAATATCGAAAGGATTACCCATGGCTATATTTTCAAAATGATGTGCTTTTTGAAATGCAATAGCAGGATAAGAATTCATAGGATGTTCTTCCTGCATCAGGTCAAGTTTTAAATGGTCGCGGGTTGACCCCACTATTCTTCCATATCCGCTATCGGAAACATTCTTTGAAAGGAACATTGGTGCCATATTTTCCGGCCCGAACGGCTGAAATTGCTTTAATACCCTGTAAAATTTAGGATTAATATCAGACAGTTCAATTTCTGCATCAATAGATATCTGTGGTGTTAATTGTTCTTCGGTTATGGCTTCCGATACTATCCTTTCAAATCTGTCACTAAACAATTTTATCATTTCGGGTTTTAAAGTCAAACCGGCTGCATACATATGACCGCCAAAATTCTCGAGCAAATCGCTACATGCTTCAATAGCAGTATATAAATCAAAACCTTCAACCGATCTTGCCGACCCGGTAGCATAGCCATTCGATTCGGTTAAAATAACAGTTGGTTTATAATAATAATCGGTAATACGTGAAGCAACAATTCCTACAACTCCTTTATGCCATGCAGGATTGTATAATACATTTGTATTCCGGCTTATCAATTCAGGATCACATGCAATTATATCCAAAGCTTCCAGGGTAATTTTACGGTCAATATTTTTTCTGGAATTATTATAAATATCAATTTCTTTGCTCATGCCAGCAGCAATATCGGTTGAATCGGCAATTAACAATTGAACCGCTGTTCTTCCAGACTCCATCCTGCCAGCAGCATTTATTCTGGGCCCGATTTTAAAAACAATATCTTCAATTACAATTTCTTTATCTTCCAGTCCTGATGTTTTGATAATTGCTTTCAATCCATTTAAAGGATTAGAATTTAATTTTTTAAGACCAAAAAATGCAAGTACTCGATTTTCACCGGTCAATGGTACAATATCCGAAGCAATACT
>JAFGQQ010000005.1 GCA_016935595.1 Bacteroidales bacterium | reverse complement strand
TCCTGGTGAATTGCCCTGAAAATGCGGGTAATAAATTCCGCACCTAAACCTTTCATATTACCTTCGCTTATACGTTTGGTGAGTATTTCGTCCCAGCGTTTAGTCTGTAGAATGGTAATATTATTCGTTTTTTTATACTTCCCTATCTCATCTGCAATTTTCATTCTTTTTTCAAAAATACTCATTATTTCATCATCAAATTTATCAATCTGGGTTCGTAATTCTTCTAAAGTTACTTTTTGGTCATCTGCGATATCGGCTTTACGTAAAACCAGTTTTTCAACCAGTGATTTTAATTCATCGGGTGTGATTTGCTGTTTTGCATCACTCCATGCTTCTTCCGGATTTATGTGCGATTCAATAATAAGGCCGTCAAAGTTAAGGTCCATTGCTTTTTGAGATATTTCAAATAATCTTTCCCATGACCCGCAAATGTGACTTGGGTCAACAATCATTGGAAGATCAGGAATGCGTCTTTTTAGTTCAATTGGAATTTGCCATTGGGGAGGGTTTCTGTATATACCTTTTTCAGCGCTGGAAAAGCCACGGTGAATAGCAGCCAATTGTTTTATCCCTGCTATATTAAGGCGTTCCAATGCGCCAATCCAAAGTTCAGCATCGGGATTTATCGGATTTTTAACCAATACCGGGACATCAACACCTTCAAGTGCATCGGCAATTTCCTGCACTGCAAATGGATTTGCAGTTGTTCGGGCACCTATCCAAAGAATATCTATTCCGTGTTTCAAAGCTTCAAAAACATGTTTCACATTTGCAACTTCTGTGGCAGTGTACATTCCTGTTTCTTCTTTTACTTTTTTCATCCATGGAAGGGCTTTTGAACCATGTCCTTCAAATGAATTCGGCCTTGTTCGGGGTTTCCATATTCCTGCTCGAAAAACCTGGAATCCGTGTTTTGCAAGGTTTTTTGCAGTTAACATTACCTGTTCTTCACTTTCTGCACTGCATGGGCCTGAAATGACCAATGGCCTTTCGGTTTTTAATCCGGGCAGTGAAATCGGTTTTAAATCTAATTTTACACTCATAATATTGTATTTTTTAATCTTTTTATTACTTCTTTTAATGTTTCAAAATCACTACATAAAGCAATTCTTAAATAATTTTTTCCATTGGCTCCGAAAATAAAACCAGGTGTTATAAAAATATTAGCTTTTTGAAGGATTTTTTCTGATAGCACTTCGGCTGATTCATATTTTGAAGGAATTTTTGCCCAGATAAACAAACCTGCCTGGTTTTTATCATATGAGCATTCAATCTGGTCAAAGATTTGGTAAACCAACTCCCTTCTTTTTTTGTATTCGTTATTAATTTTTTTATACCATGACGGAGGATTTTGCAAAGCTTCTATAGCGGCTTCCTGCATAGGCAAAAACATGCCTGAATGCACATTGCTGTTTACCTTTAGAACTGTCTGGATATAATCATTTTGTCCGCATAATACCCCAATCCGCCAGCCCGGCATATTATGCGATTTGCTTAATGAATTTAATTCAACAGCAACATCTTTTGCCCCTTCAACTGAAAGTATGCTCATCGGTTTATCATTCAGTATAAAGCTGTAAGGATTATCATTACAGATTAAAATTTTATGTTTTTTGCTAAATCGGATAATTTTTTCAAAAAGCTCTTTTGTGCCGTTCTTGCCGGTTGGCATATGAGGGTAATTAACCCACATGATTTTAACTTTTGAAAGGTCTTCTTTTTCAAGGTTTTTAAAATCCGGTTCCCAATTATTTTCTTCTTTAAGGTCATAATACCTTATTTTTGCACCTACCAGGTTTGAAACCGAACTATAGGTTGGGTAACCGGGATTTGGAATTAATACTTCATCGCCGGGGTTTAGGAAGGCAAGGGATATATATAATATTCCTTCTTTTGATCCTATTAATGGCAATATTTCATCATCAGGATTTAAATTAACCGAGTAATATTCTTTATACCAGCCGGCAAATGATTTTCGCAAGCCGGGAATTCCGGTATAACTTTGATATCCATGGTTTTTTGGATTATCAGCGCTTTTTTTCAGTGCATTAACAGTATTGTGGGAAGGGGGCATATCAGGACTCCCTATTCCTAAATTAATAACAGGTTTCCCTTCTGATATCATTTTACGGATTTCGGCCAGTTTTTTCGAGAAGTAATATTCCGAAACAATATTTAGTCTTTTTGCTTGTTCAATAATCATGATTCTATAATTGATATTCCTTTTTTATACTCACCTAAAATTTCAAAAATACTTGTAAATGGTTTAACCGATTCGAGCGATTGCAGATATGTTTTATAATCGTGTATTTCTACATCTACATAAAACTGGTATTCCCAGTCTTTTCCAATTATTGGCAATGACTGGATTTTAGTTAAGTTAATATTGAAAAATGAAAAGATTGAAAGAATTTTAGATAAACTGCCAATTTCGTGAGCTAAGGCAAATGATAAAGATGCTTTATTTGCGGTATCGTCCTGAACACTGTCTCCATTTTTATCTTTCAAAATCAGGAAACGGGTATAGTTCTTTTTATTGCTTTCAATACTTTCTTCAAGAATTTCAAGGTTATACATTTTGGCTGCCATTTCACTGGAGATGGCTGCAACACCTGTAATTTTTTTATCCCTGATTTCTTTTGCGCTTAAAGCCGTGTCAGCACTATCGATAGAGCGGATATGGGGATATTTTTTAAAGAAATCCTGGCACTGTAAAATAGCCATCGGGTGGGAGTAAACCTCTTTAATATCTTCGATTTTTTGTCCGGGCAATGCAACCAGGTTTTGTTTAATTCGCAGGTATATTTCCCCGATAATTTTCATGTTCGATTCTTTTAAGAGCTTATAGTTGGGGATAATACTACCTGCAACCATGTTTTCTATGGCCATAATACCATAATCGGCATGCCGGCTGTTTAAGTTTTCAAATAAATCATTAAAAGTAACACTGGGAATGACTTCAATATTTTCATCTTTGAAATAATGAGTGGCGGCAATTTCATGAAAAGCGCCATAGCCGCCCTGAATAGCGACCCGTTTTGTTTTATTTTTTGTTTCTTTCATAGTTAGTTTATATATAAAAAAAAAGTCCCGGCTTTGCGGGACTTTTATACGTTATGATATAATAATTATGAGCCCCTCAGTTCGTGAACGGAAAAAAGAAAAAATAAAAAAAGTAACCGTTGTTCGAAAATGTAGTACTCATACTTTATAAAAAGTCTTTAATTTGATGCAAATATATAATATATTTTTATTTTTTCTAGCTGCATATCTTACTTTTTTATTAAAGATTGTTTTAATATCGCTTATAGTATTTATTTTGATTGTTTCAATCCACGCGTCCCGTGCAAAATGTATTTTTTGAAATTTAAAACGGCCCTTAATTACTGGCTGTTTATAAATATCCTGCCGAAATGATGGCATCGAGATTGCAAAAATTGGGTTTTATAGGTTTTACCATTGTCAGCAGTATGTTCCATAATGGAACTAACTGAATCATGCTGCAGTTCGACCGATTTAAAAATGTTTCTTAAATGCCTAGTAATAGCTGGTCGTTGCACTCCAAACAAACCGGCAATTTTTATTAGGTAAGCTAAATGGTTTCTTTACTGAGAAATGCTTTGACTATTACATTTCCATATGGGGTAGTATCTCGGACTAATGATATACTATAATTTTATTTTTAGCAATTATGAACGAAGTTTAAGCCAACAATAAATGAAGGCATAAACTTAAAAATTAGCGATAATTTGTTTGACTTATTTTTTTACCTTTGAAACCGAACTTAAAATGAAATGAACATGTCAACAAACTTAAAAGAAGAAGCTTTAAAATATCATTCCACAGGCCGTGCCGGGAAGGTTGAAGTTATTCCATCAAAACCATATGGTACACAGCGTGATTTATCTTTAGCATATACTCCGGGAGTTGCCCAGCCCTGCCTTGAAATAAAAAATAATCCGGATGATGTATATAAATATACTGCCAAAGGAAATTTAGTAGCTGTAATTTCAAACGGTACTGCTGTGCTTGGTTTGGGAAATATTGGCCCTGCTGCAGGGAAACCTGTTATGGAAGGAAAAGGGCTTCTTTTTAAAGTGTTTGCCGATGTTGATGTGTTTGATATTGAAGTTAATGAGTTAGACCCCGAAAAATTGATTTCGGTTGTAAGAGCTATTGCTCCTACATTTGGAGGTATTAATCTCGAAGATATAAAAGCACCCGAATGTTTTGAAATTGAAGAGCGGTTAAAGGCCGAACTTGATATACCCGTGTTTCATGATGATCAGCATGGAACAGCTATAATTTCAGGTGCAGGGCTTTTAAATGCACTAGAACTAGCCGAAAAAAAGATAGAAGATATAAAAGTGGTTGTTTGTGGCGCCGGGGCTGCTGCCATTTCTTGTTCCAAATTATATATTGCGTTAGGTGTAAAGCCCGAAAATATTGTTATGACCGATACAAAAGGGGTGATTAATACCCGCAGGGATGACTTGAATAAATATAAAAAACAGTTCGCCACATCACTGAATATTAATACTCTTGCAGAAGCAATGGTTGATGCCGATGTGTTTTTAGGCCTGTCGGTTGCCAATATGGTCACGAAAGAAATGTTATTGTCAATGGCCAAAAACCCGATTGTATTTGCTATGGCTAATCCCGATCCTGAAATCGCATACGAAGATGCCATGTCAACCCGGAATGATTTAATTTTTGCAACAGGAAGGTCCGATTATCCAAACCAGATTAATAATGTTCTTGGTTTTCCTTTTATTTTCAGGGGCGCACTCGATGTTAGGGCCAAAACTATTAATGAAGAAATGAAAATTGCCGCTACATATGCTTTGGCTAAACTTGCTAAAGAACCGGTTCCTGATGTGGTAAAAAAAGCCTATAATTTAACAAGTTTAGAATTTGGTAAAAACTATATTATTCCAAAACCTCTTGACCCACGCCTTATATCGAGGGTTTCGCCAGCCGTTGCTAAAACAGCTATCGATACCGGAGTGGCAGGAAAAGTGATTACTGATTGGGATTTATACCAATCGGAATTAGATAAGAGGTTAATGAATATTAAAAAATCAATGTGAGCTTAACCTTTGATAAATTTATGAATTTTTCAGGTTAGAATATATTTCTTTAACCTTAATTCGTATTAGTAATTAATATATTCCTGTTTTTTAACCAATGCAAACAATTCATTTTCAACAGCTATGTAGCCATAATCATAGCAAAAATAATATACGTTTCCGTTTTTGGCCTGGTATATGTTTGTAAAGTAATTGAAATTAAATCCTTCGGTAAGTAGTTTTTCTCTTTTTATTTTTATTTTCCCGTTAGGATTTAATTCAGCCAGTATACGGCGGTTTTTACGCAATACATTGTTAATGTTTCTCATGTAATTGTTTAAATTGCTGTTT
>JAFGQQ010000482.1 GCA_016935595.1 Bacteroidales bacterium | reverse complement strand
GCTCCTGAAACTATCTGAATAATTTTATTTGTTTTGTCTTTAACCATTCAAACTAATTCTATTTTAAAAAGTGATTGAATATTTTACCCAATCGTTTTGCTAATTCTGTATACAATTCAATATCTGAATCATCAAATTTTTTAAAAGAAGCCAATTCAATTATCCCAATAGTAATATCATTGTAAACAATAGGAATAATAAGTAAGTTATTAGGTTTGCTTTTCCCAAGCCCCGATAAAACAGTAATATAATTATCAGGAAGTTCCGACAAATTTAAAATGGTTTTATCTTTTGCTGCCTGCCCGGCTAAAGTAATCCCTGTTTTAAAATCTTCAGGATTTTTATCGGAGAAATAGGCGTATGTAGCTAAGTAAGAAAACAAGTCTTCTTTTTTATTTTTTAAATAAACAATCCCAACAACAATTTCATATTCTTTTGAAATGTTTATTAGGAGTTTTTCAGCAAATACCTCTTTCGATTCGGTTTCCTTTTCGTCAGGTACTATCCTGCTAACAATTTTTGTAAAATCTTCTTTATTATTTTTTGTTTCTATATTTTCCTGTTCAAGTACTGTTTGTAAAGCCAGTTCTTCAACCAGTTTCTCATTATCTTTTAATGTTAACCATAAAACTTTTGACAACCTGTTGCTTAATAAATAAAAAGCAATACCAAGTATAAGTAAAACAAAAATGTAGAAATAGTGAAGATTAAATACTTTAATATTTTCGATAAACAAAACCGATAAATTGCGGGTATTAATGAATAATATAAAAACCAAAATAAAAAACAATACAAGTACAGTTAGTAGATATATCCGGTATGTTTTATTATTTTTCATTCAGTTTTAAAATAATCTGTTAAGATATTTAAAGTTTACTTAAAAAACGAATAATTTCATTAGTTGTAAAAATATGGTCTATTTTTGTCATTTTAATTGATGCTTCAGTCATGGTTTTAACCTGACATTCGTTCGGGTCCTGGACAATAGTTAGCCCTCCATAATCGTTAACCTTTTTTATTCCATAAGCTCCGTCTTTATTAGCCCCGGAAAGAATAATTGCTACTAATTTATTTCTATATGATTCAGCAGCTGTAATAAAAGATAAGTCAATTGAAGGCCTGGAGTGATTTACAGCTTCTTCGGTGGATAAAGCAATTCTATTGCCAAGTTCAACATACATATGGTAATTTGCAGGAGCCAGGTATGCTTTACCTGGTTTTATAGGGTCCTTGTCATTTGGCTCAATAATTTCGATTGATGATTTAATTGACAAAGCCTCAACGAATCCGGAACGTACATGTTTTAACCTGTGCAGGCTTAACAAAATAGGCATGTTAAATGTAGCAGGAAGTGAATTAAGTATTTTGGTCACTACCTGGAAACTACCTGCCGAACCGCCTATTATTACTGCTTTATACATATTTATTTATAGCCTTTTAAAAATTTTTTCAGTATCATTAATCAATTTAAATTTTTTACTATATGAAGAATGTTCGACAGTTTCTTTATCACCTATAACAAGGTGGCCTCCCGGAACAATACTATCATATAAAGTTTCCAAAACTTTGTCTTGTAAAACCTGGTTATAATAGATCATTTGGTTTCTAAACCATACTAAATTAAAGTTTTTTGGCGAATTATCAAAAGTTACGTTCTGTTTTAAAAACTTAATATTACGGATTAGTTTTGTATCCCAGTAACCAATTTTATTTTCTATGCTGTAATATTTATTTAATTCGCTAAAACAGTTAAATCTCTTATAATTAGCATCGTTCAATTCTATTTTTCTAACATTAAAAACGCCCTTTTTTATTAATTCATAATTAATTGAGCTTTCATAACTTGCCGTTAATTCTACCTTATCCCAAAGAGAAGATTCTTCGAGTAATATCGCCATAGAATAAAGCTCTTCACCCGATTGTATACCAGCCATCCAAATTTTATAAGTATCTCTGTCTTTAATATTATCCGGGAAAAAATCGTCCCTGATAATGCGCCATAATGAAGGGTCACGAAAAAGTTCAGTTGTTTCAACCGAAACACCTTGTATAAAAACTTCAATAAAATCATTATTTGAAGTTAATTTCTCAATCAAATGGTCAGCATCCCTTAGATTATTATCAACAATGATTTTTTCTATACGGTGTTTAAAAAAAGTTAAAGCATAATTTTTAAAATCGTATCCATATAAATCATAAATGGCCGAAATAATTTTCCGGGTATCAACAATTCCTATTTCAATAACACTTTCCATTTAATCAGGCTTATCTATATTTTTTTATAATACAATCCTTTTTTTTCAAATTTTGAAGCATAAGGACCCAAAATGGTTTCATGCATTCCAAGAATTAAAATCCCGTCAGTAAAAAGGTTTTCATGGTATAATTTAAATACTTTATTCTGTAAATCATAATTGAAATAAATAATTACATTTCTGCACAGGATAATATCAAATTTGGCAAACATCATATTACCATCCATGACCAAATCATGTTTCCTGAAAAATGGCTTATCAATAAGAAACTGGTTCATCTGGATAATATCTTTTGTTTTGTTTAATTCAAAATATTTTTCGTATGGCACATCATAATACTCTTCATAATTAAATGGGTTTTCCCTAATCACCTTATCAAAATTATCCAGATATCCGATATTAAAACGATATTTGTAAACACCTTTAGCGGCTTGCTCAAGCATTTCGGGATTAATATCAGTTGCCAGGACTTTTGCACTGTCGAAGAGCCCAAGTTCATTAAGAAGTATTAACATAGAATATACTTCCTGCCCACTTGAACATCCTGCATGCCAAATATTTATATTTTTACGGTTTTTATATAATGGTAAAATCCTGTATCTGAGAACATGCCAAATTTGAGGATCCCGAAACAATTCGGTAGTATTGACTGTAATGTCGTTAATTATTTTTTTAAGAAAGTCCTTATCTTTTTTTAAACGGGTAATTAAGCCCAACAAATCCATTTTATGATCTACCAATACTTTCTGTAATCTCCTTTTCAGGGATTTCTCGGAGTAATCAGTCAGGTCATATTCTGAATGATTTTTTAGTGCAGTTACAAAATATAATAATTCCTGATCAGTAACTGTGGTCATGCTTCTTAACTCAAATATTAATTACGTTTCAATACAATACAATTATTACGGCTATTTAAAAAATAGGTTTTCAAATGTATATTTAGTTTTCAAAATAAAAAATTAATTATTTAAAATATAAAATTTACTTTGACAAAATAATCATTTTCTATTAAATATCCCATCAATATTATTTCATTACTTTCGTAAAGACGGCAAAAATAATATATTTATTCAAATTGGGCGGATTGCCTAATTATTATAATGTTTTTCTTTTTAAAAGCCTTGATTTTTTTAAATAAAGGAATCGCCAATTCATTAACAACCCTGAAATAAAAATAAATTAAACTTGTATCTTGCTCCTATTAAGAAATTCGTTTAGTGTTTGAAGCAAAACTTCTTCATTATATGGTTTTGAAAGAAACCCGTCGAATCCAAATTTTATGCATTTTTCCTGTGTTTCCTCCTGGGCATGCGAAGTAAGTGCAATTACCGGAATAAGCGCACATTCTTTTTTTATTTCAATAGTGGCATCGAACCCATTAATTTCAGGCATTTGCAAATCCATTAAAATTACATCAATGTCCTGATTGTCTTTGCATAAATTAACAGCTTCGCGGCCGTTTCGGGCATAAATAATTATTACATTTGTTTTTAACAACAACAATTTCAGCAACAAAAAACTACTTTCGTCATCTTCAACAATTAATATTTTTTTGCCCTGCCAGTTAAAATTGCGGATAATTTCACTCTCCTTTATTGAAATTTTCTTTTTCAATTCGGGGACCGAAATAAATGGAATGGAAAAATAAAACTCCGAACCCTGGTCCTTTTCAGATTTAAACCATATTTTACCCCCAAGCAGTTCGGCCAAACCCTTTGAAATGGCGAGCCCCAAACCTGAACCTCCGTATTTTCTCGATGCTGAATCATCAACTTGCCTGAAACGGGAAAACAAAATTTCTTGTTTACTTATTGGAATTCCAATACCGGTATCTTTTACAAAAAATTCAATCTCATTAGAAGTTTGGTTTATATTATAACCAGTTTCAATAGTTCCTTCTTCAGTAAATTTAATGGCATTTCCGAGTAAATTAGTTATAACTTGTTTAATCCTGGTTTCATCGGAAAAGATAATACTATTTTCATCGGGAAGTCCGTAGTGAACAAGTAATTGAAGTTTCTGGGAATCTTTAATTTTTGGATCATTTAAAAAGAAGGAATACAAATCGAATAATAAATCGTTCAGTGAAAATTCCTTTTTCCAAAGCCTGACCTGGTTTGATTCGATCTTAGAAATGTCGATAATGTCGTTTATTAAGCCAAGTAAATGTAAACCGTTCTTTTTTATAATTGACAGGTACCTGTTTGCATCGTCTTTATCAATATTTTCGTTTTGGAGCACATCGGCAAAACCTATGATACCGTTCATAGGTGTACGTATTTCATGTGACATATTAGCAAGAAATGCCGATTTTAAACGATCGGCATTCTCGGCCCTTATTTTTGCTTTTTCCAGTTCGCTTTGTGTTTTTAACAAATCAGTAATATCGTGCCCTATACCAATAATACCTGTTACATTCCCGTCATTGTCTTTTATCGGAACCTTGGTTGTATTATACCATCTTTCAGCAATATCTTCATCGTTAACATTTTCCTGAATATTAAACAAGGGTTTGCCTGTTTTAATTATATACTGCTCATCGTCGTAAAATTTTTGGGCCAGCTCTTCAGGATAAAAGTCAAAATCAGTTTTTAAATACAACTTTTCCGGGGTAGTTTTCATTAATTTGGCAACGGCATTGTTACTGATTAAAAAACGGCTTTGGTTATCTTTAATAAAAATTGAATCGGGTACATTATTAATTATGGTAAGCAAAAGGTTACGTTCGCGTTCGATTGCAGCTTCTGCCTTTTTCTTTTCGGTTATATCAAGTAAACTAAACGATACGGCAAAAATCTCCTGATCGGAATTATATGCGGGAAGTAAATGAATTGTATACCACCTGCTATGTGTACCGTTAAATTCATATTTTTTCTCAAAAGAATGACTTTCACCTTTAAAGCATTTCTCAATATAATGAGAAAAGAACTCGTTCTCTTCTTTACTAAAATATTTAAAAATATAATCACTGTTTGTAAGGTCTTTTTGAAAAATAGTTGAAATAAAATCCTTGGCCCGTTTATTATATGTTTGGATTTTATATTCCCTGTCAATTAAAAAATAAACCTGGGGAGAGGTTTCAAATAATGCCTTTAAGTTTACTTTACTTTTCTCTAACCTGCTTTCTGTAATATGTTTTTCTGCAATTTCTTTTTGCAGTTGAAGATTTTTGTTCCAAATTTCAGATAATTCAAAAATTAAAACCTGGAGTAATGATGAAACCTCATTAAACTTTTCATCACTCATGCCTGTCGTATTTTCAATCTTTTTTTCTAATCTAGTGATAGAAATTCCTGAAATTTCAGCTATTTTAGGTAATATTTTTAAATAATTGATATCATGAGGAGCCTGGCATATTGTCCAAAAAGCTACTATCGAATTATCTATAAAAAGCGGAAAAGTTACACAAAAACAACCACAGGTTTCACAACTAATTATTTTCTTTTTTGGTGTACTAAATTCAGATTGCCTGAATTTACAACAAAAATTATATGAGTTTACAATTGTTTGGCAAACAACAGGCAAACCAACAGGCTCAATAATATAATTGTTGTTGAAATCGGTAATAAAACAACCTACATCATTCGATTTTGCAAAGGATTCGGTTAATTTTTGCAAATTACTGATACATATAATATCATGTAATTGATATTTATTTAAATTCTTATCCTTATTGTCCATTGAAAAATTCGCAGGCCTGTTAATTGTTACGGTTTAAAAATAGAAAAAAATATGAATAAAAAAAACCTTGCTCTATAAATCCTTTCGAATTTTAGGAATATTTTTTACGAAGTAAAGTTTTTTGGTGACGAATGTCAAAAAAATGATGATTAAAAATTACTTACATTAATCTGCCAATTGATACATAGCATCTGAAGAAATCCGGGTAGCCCCGGATAAAGCATCGATATTGACATTTTTATCGAAAGTGGCATTAACAGTACCTGAAAAAGCCTTTTTTGATAATTTATTGGCACTAATTTTTATTTTATTTTTTACAAAAACCGGACGGTTATAATTTAACAATAAAGTTTCATAATAATCGGGGTCTTTTTGTGGCAATAAAAATGGTTTTGATGCATTGCCGGCAGTATCGATATGGCTGAAAAAAACTCTTGAATACAAACCGTCGAGCCTTTTGCTTACAAATAAAAGCCATCGGCTATTTGATGACCACGAGTGAAAACTTTCTGTATAATTGCTGTTAACCGGAAGTTTAGAATAATTCATATTTTCCAAATCCATAATATATAGATCGCTTCCTGGCGAATGGATATTAAAATACCCATATTGTGCCATACAAAATATCAAAAACCTGCCATCAGGGGATATTTCAGGAAAAGATATACTTTGTCCCGTTTCTTTTGCAGTAAGGATTGTATCGGGTTTCCCCCACTTTTTATATTGCGCGTCGAATGGTATTCTTAATAAATCATATTTAACAAGCGAATCGGGCATTTTTTTATCATAAGGTACCCCGCTTATGTAATACAAAAATTTACCATCGGGCGACCATGCCGGTAAATTTTCCAGGCTTTTTGTAGATAATTCAGGACAAGTAGTAACCTCATTTAGATCAATATCATATACCACAATATCAGAAGCCCTGTCAAAAACATAAATATTTCGTTGTGATGCAGCATGAAATTGCTGGTTAATAAGGTTAACCGAAAATGCAATAAGGTTGCCATCAGGGTGCCATGAAGGATAAACCCCTGCCGACATTGTATATGGGGTTCCAGTATTTATAAACTTAACTTCGTTGTCTTTGTATAAAATTGTTCCGCTTGGCGGCGTACGTAAATGAATAAGCATCTGCCCGGGATTTTGGTTACAAAAAGTATGACAATTCATGCAATTTCTGTCAGTCCTTTCATTTAACAAAATTGGAGTTTTTTTATAGTTTTCAATGTTGTGCTGAAATATTCCCATTTTTTCCCATAAAATGTACCCGGTATTTATATGCCTAAATACTATATAACTGTCCATTTTATCAGACGCTATGAATAGTCTTATTGTCTTATATTGTTCCCAGCCACTGTTATTGTTTTTTGCATAAATTTGAATCGAAATTGAATCGTTACTATTTGACTTAATAAACTTTCTCCATTTTCTTTCCGGTATTATCACCTTGTTTTCTTTCGTTTTAATAACAAATGCCTTGCATTTACTGCCGCTAAAGGACACCCTGAATTTTTTTGCCTTATTGATTATTTTAAAATTTAACGGGGCAATATTCACAGGAACTGTAATATCAGTATAATCGGGAAATATTTCCGGTATTCTTCCATTCTTGACACAATCAACCGGAATCCCCGGAGATGATAGCCTTCGGGCAAGAATCAAAACTGCAAGAACAGCTACAACTATAATTAAATATTTGGTTATTTTTTTCATTTAAGATTTTTTACCTGAATTTCGCGTTTTGTAGTTATAGGACTAATATAATGAATATAAAACCAAAATGTGTCATGAAAATACCTATGCAATTCCATCTCAGCAATTTTACTGTTATGTTTATATTTCATCAAAATTTTTGAATATTCAATAAACCTTTTTTGGGTTAATTCACTAATGCTGTATTTTCCTAAATTTAAAGGATAATTGTTATTTAAAGTTATAAATAAAATTATAGCTTCTTCAACGTGAACGGGCAATAAGGTATAATTCAACTTTTCAAAATAATCAAAATAAACTGCAAGGCTTGATAAATCGTGGGTTAATAAAGCATAAGCAATAAAATATTCAAATGCCATTTTATTATTTACATTTTCAATAAACAGCTTCTTTAAATCGTTTTGTGGATTTTTTGTGCTTGTATGAAAATCTTCAATTGGTAAAAGCCTACGTTTTTCTGCTATTAATGGATCATTTGTTATAAGGCTTTCGTCTTTAAAATATTTTTTACATTTACCTGTCCATGATTTATGAACCGGGGATTTTGAAAGAATAATTAGAAATTTATTTGCTATTGTATATTCGCCTAAAATTATATTATTTATAATAATGCGTTTAATAACTTCAGGAGAATAGTCGTAAATAGTTTGCGCTTCATATGCCCAATGCAATGATTCTTTAATATGCCCCATGTCGAAATATAAATCGCTTATAAGCATTAATACCTGGCGGTTATAATGCTTAGTTAACAGCAAACCATGGTCTCCGCAAAATTGTACATAACTAAAAGCTTTGTCGAGTAATTGGTTTTGATGACATAAAGCTCTGTTAACCTGAAATAAAACCCGTCGGTCGTGGTAAGGTAATTCTTTCCCAAGTTTTAAAACCATTTTCCAGTTATGGTCATCTGCAAATTGATGTATTTGAATGAATTTCTTATCTTCCTGCTTGTAAGAAAACTTAAAGGCAAAAATTTCGGTTGCAAACAATAATACAATAAATAATAACAAACTAAAATAATTTCTTTTACCGGGAAGGTTACTTTTATATTGATTATATAAATAAGAAGTTTTTAAATATTTTTTAAAAACAACTTTAACTAATAAAAACAAGGGTAAGAAAAATATAAAAACATACAGTAATTTTAAAGGTTTATAATGTGTTTCCGGATGAAGTATTCCCCATAAGGCCATATTGAAGTTAATATAAGCCGATGTGTTTATACTAATAAATAGTATTGAAATAATAATTATTGGCTGCAAAAGCATAATAACCCAGAAATATCTGGTGTTTCTGAAATATAATTCTGAAAGTATAACCAGTAAAGAAAATAACAATAATGCTGTGCCACCAAACAATGCAAATAAAATAATGTTTATAACAATAAGAAATAAAACTTTAATTGAAAGTGAAATTTTTGGCAACTTCAAATAAGCCAGGCAGGCCAAAATAGAAAAAAGGTAAATATAACCTCCGCGAAAGTCATATTCATAATTACTATGTAAATGTATAAGTAATATAACAGGGATAAATTGCAAAAAAAACGAAGTTTTCTCAGAAAAAAATCTTTTAAACAGGCTAAGTGAAATTACAGAGATTACATAAAAGAAAATTGTTATTACAACAGCCCCGGCCCATTTGGAAAATAAAAATTGAGAAGTGAATAAACTTAAGCATGTTGAAAATCCTCCGGGAAATGACAGGTATTTAATTATAAACTGATAATCGAACAAAAAAAGAGGTTGTTGTTTATAATAAATAACAGTAGGATCAATATATATTGAGAAGTAAAGAAATGATGCCACAAAAAATAATATGGAAAAAACAATTTTTATAATACTTATTATATTCCTTTGCATATATTATAAACCCGATTTATATTTTCGATAAAATTAAAACATTTATTGAAATTGAAAATTTTAAGTTTAAAATTTTTTTATTTTAAATTATTCCTGTTTGTTTATTTACTTAGTATTCAATTACAGGGATATTCACAATATTATTTGACGGGTGAAGACCCTTGGTTTATAAAATGGAAACAAATCAACACAAAAAATTTTATAATTATATTTCCGGAGAGTTTTACTGAATCAGCAACATTTACAGCCAATTACCTTCAAATAACTTACAATAATTATAATGTTAACCGCGATAAAGAATACCCAAGAATCCCCGTAATTATCCACAATCAATCTGTACAATCAAACGGAATGGTGGTTTGGGCTCCAAAACGCATGGAACTGTTTACATTGCCGCCACAAACCTGCTATGCACAAGACTGGTTGCAACAACTTTCACTTCATGAAACAAGGCATGTAACACAAATCCAAACACTCAATAAAGGATTTTCAACTATTTTAAATTATGCTTTTGGACAACAGGCTATTGGCGGCATATCTGGTTTAGTTCCCCGATGGTTTTACGAAGGTGATGCTGTTTTTGCTGAAACCCAGCATTCATTCGCCGGACGTGGCAGGTTGCCTTCCTTCAATAATCCAATTGCCGCAATTAATCTTACCGGTTCAAAACGGTTAACATACGACCAGGCTTTTTACGGCTCTTATAAAAGATTTGTGCCTTCGTATTATGCTTTTGGATATAACATGGTAAAATATGGTTATGATAAATACACCGATAGTTTATGGAATTCAGTTCTTTCTAATACCGGTAAAAAACCTTTCCTGTTTACTCCATTTTATTTTGGACTTAAAAAGCATACAGGTCTTTCAAAAGAAGAATTTTATAACCAGGCGTTTAACTACACAGATAGTATATGGTATGAAACTTATAAAAGTGCCAATATAAAAAATAATTCAGTCAGCTTGACAAATACACCTGTTTATTATACTAATTATTTTTCGCCGTATTTTATTAACGATTCAACAATTATTGCTTTAAAAGAGGGCATGGACAATACCCTTACATTTGTTTTGATAGGGCTTAATGGAAATGAAAAAACTATTTTTAAACCAGGTTTAATAAGCAATAACCACTTTTCGTACAGTTCCGGAAAAATTGCATGGGAAGAAGAATTACCCGATTTTCGGTGGCAGCATAGATCCTATACAAAGATTAAATTATATGAACTTCGCACAAAAAAAACCTATTCTGTTTTAAAAAAAGGGCGCTATTTTTCGCCAAGCCTATCTCCTGATGGTTGCAAAATAGCTGCGATTGTGGCAAATAAATTAAATATCTTTTCAATTATTATTATTAACCTTAAAAACGCATCAATAGATACTGTATTATCCACATCAGATATCATACAAACCCCATCATGGTTAAATCAAAATGAAATTGCATATATCATTCTTGATAAAAAAGGGAAAAGTATCGAAAAAATCAATCTTCATTCAAAAACAAGAAAAACAATTTACCGAGCCGGGTATATAAATATTTCCTATCCAAAACTCATAAATAAATACATTTGTTTTAACGCAGATTATGGAATATCTCCACATGTACTCGGAATAGATACCAATACCCTTGAAATTGTTGAAATATGTACTTCAAAATACGGGAGTTCAAATCCTGATTGTAATGCGAAGGGCAGTGCTTTAATTTATAATGATTATAATTCGCATGGGCATAATATTCCATTATCTGAATATAACGAAAATAATTTTCGGCCTGTTCCTGATTTTGAATTATTAACAAATTTCGCTGACACATCGAAAATTATTGATTTTACTCAATCTCCGGCCCCTCATTATGAAATTAAACCCTACAATAAGCTAATACACACCTTAAATTTTCATAGCTGGGCCCCTTTTTATTTTAATTATGATGAACTGGAATACAATCCTTTTGGTGTAAAAATAAACCCGGGGGTTTTATTGCTGTCCCAGAATAATCTGGGAACAGCATACGGAACTGCCGGATATGGATATACAAAAAATGGAAGCTTAATTAAAGCCTCTTTTATATATAAAGGATTTTTCCCTATTATAAAATTTGATGTACAAAATGGAGGTGAACCCATAATAATTCCAGAAAACAGAATGCCCCAATTCCCTTTAAAATCAGATAACATAAATTTCAGCATTCAGACTTATATTCCTTTAAATTTAAGCCGCGGCCAAATTACCAGGCTATTTACCCCGGCGGTTAAATATTCTTTTTCCAATGCATATATTTATAATCCCATCGGGAAATCATGGTTCAGTAATTACTCCAGCTATCTTCTTCAGGCAAATATCTACCTTTATAAAAATAAATCATATCGCGACCTTTTGCCCCCATTAGGACTGATATCTCAGACAAGCTATCTCATACCGCTTCCAGGCGAATACTTTTCCACTATTTTTAACTTCAGCAACAGGTTTTATTTCCCGGGATTTTTTAAACACCATCATATAGTGGTATCAGCTAATTTCGAAAAACAATCAAACCAAATTTATAAATTAAATGGCTTTTTAAGCTTTCCGAGAGGTTTTCAAAAAGAAACCAGTAACAGGCTGTATACTTACTTTTTTGATTATCGTTTTCCGATATTATACCCAGATTTAAGTTTTTACTGGCTGTTTTATTTAAAACGCATTAACCTGAACCTGTTTTACGATTGTGCAAATAGTAAAATATACAGCAATAATGGCTTTAAAATTAATAACTACTTTTCGTATGGTTTTGAAATAACTACCGATATGCACATTTTACGTATTATCTTTCCATTTCATTTGGGCTACCGGTTAAGTTTCAGTAAATCATTTAATAAACCCTTAGGGGAATTTATTTTTTATATCGATATTAACGGCTATTAAAATACTTTAGTGTATAAAAATAATACCTTCGTCTATGAAACAAAGCTGTTTATCAAAAAAATATGAAATAAGAAATCAAATATTCTAATATTTCGTTATAAAACAAAATATTTATAATTTTAGCATTTTTAAAAACTAACTAAGACAGTTATTTTAGAATGGTAAACAATCAGGTTATATTAGAACATCAGGGCGATCTTTCTTTTGACCTTATAGGCGATTTCCTGAGCCAGTTAAACCGCATAATGGACCAAATGGCAATGGAACTGAATTCAAAAAAAATTCTCTATTCTATAATGGTTGAATGTTTAGAAAATATTTACAGGCACTTTGATATGGATAATGAAGAAATTCCGGCAATAATTACCGAATACAACACAAATTTCTCACTTAAACAAGCAAATGACGATACTTTTGTTCTGAAAGCAGGCAATTTAATCTGGAATAAAAACATCCCTAAACTGAAAGAAAAACTCGACCTTGTTAATTCATTAGACAAAAATGGATTAAAAAACTTATATAAAAATGCAATCCGTAACATTACACTTCATAAAGAAGACGGTGCCGGCTTAGGAATTATTGACATAGCAAAACTGTCAGGCAACAAACTTATATATTCATTTCAGAATATAAGCAACGAAATATCTTATTTTCACCTTACAGTAACAATATCGGGTTTAATACATTATAAAAAACTATCAGTATAATATATATCTTTTATAAAGCAATAATTAAAAATACTACCATGAAACCATTATTTATTGAACCAACAGAATTTACCCCATTGATTAAATTTGATCCTGAAATAATGGAATTTGAAATTGGCGGGTTTTCCAGGCCTGAAAATGTTTCAGGTTTTTATAACCCTGTTTTGGAATATTTAGATGAGTTTGAAAAAAATGTGTTAGATAGTCCTTCCTTTAAAAGAAATACGGCCCTTGAGGTTATCTTTAAACTCAAATATTTTAATTCCGCTTCTTCAAAGTTTATTCTTGATATTATAAATACTATTATTGAATTTGAAGATAAAGGATTAAAAATCAACATAAACTGGTTTTACGACGAAGGAGATGAAACAATTTTGGAATCTGGCGAAGACCTTTCTGATATTGCCGATGTTCCATTTCATTATATAATTCAAAAAGCTGAAAATTAATACACTGAAATCCTGTATTTACGGATTTCTTTTGTCAACCCTTTTGCGTCGCCTGAAACTCTGTTTAATTCCTCCCAAAAATGGCAGCTATGGTTCTTTACCCTTGTATGAGCCAATTCATGAAGAATAATAAAATCAATTAATTTATCAGGCAACCTCATTATATGCAGAGAAAAACTAAGGTTATTTTTATGTGAACAGCTTCCCCACCGGGTTTTGCTGTTCCTAATTGTAATTTTACCGAAAGAATACCCGTGTGTTTTTGCCAATTTAAATACCCTTGCAGGTATATATTTCTTTGCCTCAAAACGGTAAGTTTCTTCAATTACTTTTCGAATAAATTGCTGGATTTCCATATTCCGAATATCCATTCTTTCAGGAAAAGTAATATTAATTTTCCCGCTATTATTTAAAGCTTTTACAACATTAACCGGCCCCGGGGCAAATTTTATTTGGTGATAACGGGTTTTATATGGGTTTTCGGCCAAAAAAATTGTTTGTTTATTTTCGATTTCCCTGATTTTTTGCAGATTGTGCAAAACCCAACCATTGCGTTTTTCAAGTGTGGTTATTGCTTGTTGATACGATACCCATTGAGGTACAGAGACACGGATATGATGAAAAGGTTTTAAAGTAATTGAAATTTTTCTTGACCTTGAAGACCTTACCAGTTTTATCTCACCAAATTGCGGGTGTAAATATTTTTTAACCATGCGTAAAAATACTATTTTTCGCAAACAATCAGCCAATAATGTTATTAACATAATATTTGCATATTTTTTTGGTTTTATTATTACAAAAAATGTTTTATGCCTATATTTATCAACTTTTAAATAAAAAAATGTATAAAAGAACACTGTTAAAGTTATCGCTAATAATTGTTTCGTTTTGTCTTTATTCCCAGGATAATAAATGGAGCCTCGAAAAGTGCATAGGTTATGCCTTAGAATATAACATACAAATAAAACAATACGAATTAAATTCAAAGTATTACGAGAATAATTACCGACAGTCAAAAACAGCAACTTTACCAAACCTGAATTTTAATGCTGACCACTCTTATTCATTCGGAAAAGCTTTAGACTATTCGGTTTATGAATATAAAGACCAGACTATACAATCTAATTCCTTTAGGTTATCAAGTTCAGTGCCTTTGTTCCAGGGACTGCAAAACAAAAATACAATAGAAAAAAATAATTTCGATTTATTGGCAAGTATACAGGATGTTGAACAAATAAAAAACAATGTATCACTTACAATTGCTTCGGCATTTTTAAATATTCTTTTCAATAAAGAATTAGTAACAATAGCCCGCGAACAACTTGCCCTTACAAATTTACAAGTTGAGCGGACTTCAAAATTAGCAGAAGCAGGAAGTGTTGCCCTTGGAAAACTGCTCGAAATTCAAGCACAGGCAGCAGGTGAAGAGCTAAAACTTATTAATGCCCAAAACCAGCTCGATATATCATACCTTACACTCATGCAGTTACTTGAATTGGATTCTATTACTAATTTTGAAGTTGAAAATCCCAAAAACCTGACAATAACAGAATATATATATGACTCATTATCAATATACAATATTTACAATCAATCGGTATTAGTACTACCACAAATAAAAAGCGCCGGATATAAATTAAAAAGTTCTGAAAAACAACTAAGTATTGCCAAAGGAGGTATTAGCCCCTCCCTCTCACTTACAGCAAGTTACGGCTCCAGGTATTCAGATGCAGTAGAACGAAATGTAATTGGGGACAACGGCCAGCCGCTGTTAGATGAAAACTTGCAATCTGTAATGGAAAATTATCCTTTTCCAGACCAATTGAAAGATTATGCTTCAACAAGTATTGCTTTTAATCTTAGAGTGCCTATTTTCAATGGTTACCTAACTAAAACCAATATAGAAAATGCAAAAATCGGTATTTTAAATTCCGAACTTGAACTTCAAAACCAAAAAAACCAACTCTTTAAAGAAATACAGCAGGCTTATGCCGATGCAATAGCTGCCAATAAAAAATACCTGGCCACAGAAAAAGCATTAGTTGCTATGAAGGAATCGTTTCGCTATACACAGGAAAAATTTGAAGTAGGTTTGATAAATACGGTCGATTATAATGCGGCCAAGAACCAGCTTGCACAAACCGAATCGGAACTCCTCCAGGCAAAGTATGAATATATTTTTAAAACTAAAATACTTGATTTTTACAGGGGAATACCCATAAAATTATAATTCTATGAAATCGAATAAAATTCTTTTATATTTAGGGATCAGCGTTATTGTGCTAATATTCATCTTAGTTATCGGGAAAAAAGCCGGTTGGTTTGGGAAAAAACCGGAAATAAAAGTCGCTGTTGAAAAGCCTGAAAAAAGAAATATTATTGAAACAGTAACAGCCAACGGGAAAATACAACCTGAAACAGAAGTAAAAATAAGCCCGGATGTTTCGGGCGAAATAGTTGAACTTTATATTCAGGAAGGAGATTATGTAGAAAAAGGAAAATTATTGTTAAAAATTAAACCCGACATATATGTATCTGCCCGCGACAGGTCACTTGCAGCCTTAAATTCGGCAAAGGCGCGTCTTTCACAAAGTGAAGCTCAATTTATTAAAGCTGAAATGGATTACAATAGAAGTGTGAAATTATGGGAACAAAAAACAATTTCTGAATCGGAATTTGAAACAGCCGAATCACAATTTAAAATTGCCGAAAGCGAGGTCAAAGCAGCCAAATATTCAGTAGAAAGTGCCCAGGCTGCCCTTGATGAAGCTATAGAAAACCTTTTTAAAACCACTATTTATGCCCCCATGTCGGGGACAATTTCGAAACTAAATATTGAATTGGGCGAAAGGGTTGTAGGGACATCTATGATGACAGGCACGGAATTACTGCGTATTGCCGACCTTTCGCGTATGGAAGCCCGGGTTGAAGTAAATGAAAATGATATAGTTAAAGTAAGCCTGAACGATACTGCAATTATTGAAGTAGATGCATATATGGAAAAAAAATTCAAAGGCATTGTTACCTTAATTGCCAATTCGGCTAATACTACCGGTGTAAGCGCCGACCAGGTTACAAACTTTGATGTCAGGATTCTTTTATTGGAAAATTCATATAAAGACTTAATTTCACCAACAAATCCAAATCCATTCAGGCCGGGCATGTCGACAACTGCCGATATTCAGACTGAATATGAATACCAGGCACTGGCTATCCCTATACAAGCTATTACTGTTAAAGCCGATTCGCTCCTGTATAAAGATGACACAACAAAAAATGCAACAATAAATGGCAGCTTAATTGAAGTTGTTTATACCGCTGAGAATGGAATAGCCAAAATACATGAAGTTAAAACCGGAATACAAGATAACAGCTATATTCAAATTATTTCGGGATTGTCTGATTCTGCAGATGTTATTGTTGCGCCCTATTCAGCCATTACTAAAAAAATTGAAGACGGCAGCCCTATAATAATTGTCGATAAAAAAGAATTATTCTCAAAGGAATAAATTGTTGAACCCGGTAATTTTACATATCGAGACTTCGACCGAGGTATGTTCAGTCGCCATATCGCAAAAAAAAGAACTTATTTTTTACAAGGAAAGCCCTCACGAAATGTCGCATTCATCTTCACTGGCGGTATTAATCGATGAAGGCTTAAAAACCTGTAAACTAAATGCATCCGGTTTAAATGCGGTTTCGGTAAGCCAGGGGCCGGGTTCTTATACCGGCCTTCGTATTGGCGTTTCTACCGCCAAAGGTTTATGTTATGGGGCCGGAATTCCTTTAATTGCTATTCCAACTTTATTAGTAATGACAAAAAAAATGGTTTCAGATAAAGATATAACATTTGAAAAAAATTCGCTGTTTTGCCCAATGATTGATGCACGCAGGATGGAGGTTTACACAGCTTTATACGATTCAAAACTTAATTTAATCGAAAATGTAAAAGCCGAAATAATTACCGAAACTTCATTTAATCTGTTATTAAACAAACATAATATATATTTTTTCGGAAATGGCGCTGAGAAATGTAAAATGGTTATAAAAAATAAAAATGCTGTTTTTATTGATACTATTTATCCATCGGCTGATAGTATGCCGGCCATTGCTTTTGAAAAATTTGAAGACAAAGCTTTCGAAGATGTTGCCTATTTTGAGCCTTTTTACCTGAAAGATTTTATTGCTACAATTCCTAAAAAAAACATTTATAAATAAGGTGTACCTTCTTTAGGGGCATAGCATTTTTATATTGTCTTCTATCTATAAATCAATTTTTAATAATATACAATTATAAAATTCACACAAGTATGAAACGTCATTTTTTAGGTATAATCACGCTGCTATTTATTACAATATCCACCCGTTCACAGACAAAAATTTTTATAGAAGATATCCATTTTAAAGAGTTTTTAAACCAAAGCTATCAGTCTTTGATGGACGCCACAGGTGATAGCTTAATTATCGAAGAAGCAGCAAAAGTAACCGATACTCTTAATTGTTCATTTAAAAATATTTATTCATTTCAAGGACTCGAATACTTTATTAATCTGGAGGGATTGAACATAAGCTATAATCAATTGTGGGGTTTCCCCGATATTTCAGCCCTCACTAAATTAAAATATTTAAATTGCAGTGAAAATTATAACATGAGATACGGAGATCCCGATATTTCATCAAATATTATGCTTACCGAATTT
>JAFGQQ010000481.1 GCA_016935595.1 Bacteroidales bacterium | reverse complement strand
TTTAAATTCTTTGCCGCCAAGTAAATTAAAAACATAATTACTGTTAAATGCTGTATTTCTTAATACTCCATCACTTCCCCGATATTTAGACTCAAATAATGATAAAGTTGATAAAAAATACATACCATGATCCATGAATTTTTCAGCAGTAAATTCAATTCCATAATTATATCCTTTCCCTCTATTTTCAAGCGATTCAACATCAATAATTGTATATGATCCATGATTCAATAAAGAATATGAACTCGGACTTTTTTCAACAACTGCATTTATAATATATTGATAATAAATTTCCGATTTAAAGCGTATTTTGCCCGAGAAGATTTTATCATATCCTAGAACAAAATGGTGGCTTTTTGTAAAATCCAAATCTTTATTTGGTTCAATATAAGTTCCGTCTGGCAACATTACTTTTTGATTTAAAATTTCGATTGGTGTGGATATAGAATGTAATCCATAGCCAATGCTTATAATATTGCTTGGCAAAAATTCCCATTTTAATCCTACTCTTGGTTCAATTACATAATTTCGATTTGAAGCTTGATGTAATGAATTTATTCCCAAATTTACGTGAAGCCGGTCGTTAAACCTGTGCTGGTATTGTGCATAAACTTGTGCAAATATATCATTACCATTAAAATCTCTCAAAATCCGGTATATTTCTAAACCACCAATATAAATACTATCTAATAAATCAAACTCTTGAAATTCGACTGTAACACCTGTTCTTATAGTATTTTTGCTATTGAATTTTTTATTAATATAAAATTTTGCAGCATATTTTGTTCTTTTAAAATCGGAGTAGTATTGCAATACAGACATTCTGTTTTTTGTGCTAAGCGAATCCCAGCTATTATAATTCATAATGGTAGTTGCCGATAAAATAAGTTTTGTATAAGCCGAATTTCCTATAATATATGAATGAGAAACTCCGATTGCACCACTGTAATTGTCATTGTAAAGATCAATCTCATAATCTGACTCATAAATCAATTGATCTCTTTCAATAGTAGTATCTCGCTCACTATCAAACATCTTTATATAACTTTTCCCGCCCAAACCAAATATTGAAATATTTCCGATTTTTGATGAAGGAAAATTAAACTTAAAAGTAAGATCCTGATAATCAGAAACTGCTGTTCCCATAACATTTAAACCTATTAAATTTAATATGCCCATTGTTGAATACCTGTAATTAACTAAATAGGATGAATTGCTGTTTCTGATTATTGGTCCTTCGACACCTAACTCAAATCCCATCAAACCTGCCTGACCGAGAAATTCATGTTTTTCACTATTACCATTTCTCATTCTTAAATCAAAAACACCAGAAATGGCATTGGCATATTCAGCCGGAAAAGCACCAGTTAAAAAATCGGAATTAGAAAGCACGTTATTATTTAACATGCCTATCGGACCACCTGTATTCGATCCATCACCAAAATGACTGGGATTTGGAATATCAACACCATCAAGCCTGAATAATACACCATTCGATGAATTTCCCCGTATAACAATTTCATTGGTAGTTTCAGCCGACATTTTAACACCTGCAAAATTCATTGCCATACGAGATACATCGTTGCTTGATCCGGCATACCTCTGGGATTCTTCAACAGAAAATGTTCGAGCGCTTATCGGGGCAAAAGAATTCAAAGGTTTTTCCTTGTTATGAAATGCTTTTACTTGAACCTCATCTATTTCAACCGTACTTTCAGCCATTTCAATATTTACAATTAATTCTTTGCCTGTTGTTACTTCAAGGTTAGAAATAGTAATGGTTTCGTAACCTACAAAACTGATATGTAAAGTTACCCGACCAACAGGTACATTTTCAATTTTAAAATCACCATTTTTATTTGTAATTGTGCCACTTATAAAAGTAGTATTAGTTAGTGAAACCGTTGCAAATTCAATGGGAGTATGCGATTCTTTATCAATAATTTTGCCTTTTACCGTTTGACGATAATCCTGTGCGTTTAAAACCCCCATAAAGCATGTTAGTATTATTAACATAATAGTATTTTTCAAATATTTATTTTTTGAATTTCTATTCATTTGATCTGTTTTCTGAAATTCATCGATTGTTTTCTTTTTATTATCAAACACTAATTGATGGCTTTGCCTTGATATTTTTTTTGCCCATTCAGCAGCACGCTCAATTTCACCATCACATAAAGAATCTTTTTCTCCGGTAACAAAAAATCCTTCAGGGGACAAAATAGGCTGTCCACCTTTTTTTATTAATCTCTCTAAAATAGGTTTGCCGGCATACCCGCCGGTTTTAACAATAAAACGCAATGCCGATGATTTAATACTGCTTAATAAAAACCTGGTATCGAAAGCAGCTACCAGTTTGCCCTTAAGTTCGTTTGAAGGAATCTTTTTTAAAAATTCGGATATTTTTTTTGTCGGTCTAAATCCCTGTGTTGGTGAGCCAACAATTACAACATCAAAATCATTTAATATTTCAATACTTACATTGTTAACATGGCACAATTCAACTTCATCATTTATACTAAATGACTTACTTATTGTTTGAGCTATTACACCTGTATTGCCAAAAAACGAATCGTATACAATTAATATCTTCATAATAATATACCTCCTTATAATTAATTTCAGGTACAAATTTTAAAAATGTTTAAATACCTATCGTCCGGAGGTATAGAGACGGACATTAATACAAAATGTATAATGTATAATGAATTAATGATTAATACGTTACGTTTTATTATAAAATTAAAAAATAAGGTTCGGGTAAATTGGCGAACGCTACGGCTTTTATTCAGCTTAGGTAAGTACATTAGTTTTTTTTGTTTTAATAAATAATTGAGATTTCTGACAGGTAATCGGTGAACGGTAACCAGTTATCAGGTTATTAAATATTTCTAATTGTAATTTTAATACCTATTAAAAATTTTTTTAATATATATTATATATTATTTTTATAGCTGTAAAAATATTAATTCAAAATATCCATTTATTATGCCTATTACGTACAAAATTGTTAAACAATGCGATCCTGGAGTGAAAGGAGGTGGTACGGGAAAATACTATGCCCGCGCCTGTAACCGGGATAAACTGTCACTGAAGCAGATTTGTGACACAATATCAAAAGCATCAACATTTTCGCCTGCCGATGTGGTTGGAGTACTTCATTCTTTCATTAATCTTTTTCCCGATTTACTGAAAGCAGGTTATACCCTCGACTTAGAACCGCTGGGCATTTTTAGTGTATCTGTTAAAAGTAAAGGTGAAACACAACCGGACAAGGTTACTTCCAGGAGTATTACAGGAGTGCAGGTTAATTTCAGGCCTTCGGTCAGGTTAAAAAAAGAAATTAAAGATGCCGGATTTATTAAAAATCACTTTTTAAAATAGTCGGAAGGAGTAGTACCTTTTGATTTTTTAAAAAAAGCATTAAAAGTTGTTTTGGAATTAAAGCCGCATTCGTAAGC
>JAFGQQ010000080.1 GCA_016935595.1 Bacteroidales bacterium | reverse complement strand
GGAGTTAATTTTATTAATATACGAAATGTTGGCGATCCGGTTGAATTAGGAGCTTTGTATGCTGAACAAGGCGCCGACGAACTTGTATATCTTGATATTACTGCTTCGCATGAAGAACGTAAGACATTTGCAGATTTAGTTAGACGAATAGCTCAAAATTTAAATATTCCTTTTACTGTTGGTGGTGGAATTAGTGAACTTAAAGATGCTGAAATTTTATTAAGTGCCGGTGCCGATAAAATATCTATTAATTCTTCTGCTGTTAGAAATCCCAATTTAGTAAATGGTATTGCACAAAATTTTGGCAGCCAGTTTTGTGTTGTTGCTATTGACGCAAAATTGGAAGGAGATAATTGGATAGTATATATTAATGGAGGAAGAATCCCTACAAATAAAAGATTATATACCTGGGCCAAAGAAGTTGAAGAAAGAGGAGCGGGGGAAATATTATTTACTTCAATGAATCATGATGGCACAAAAGATGGTTTTGCATATAACGCATTAGCCGATTTATCTGATAAGCTTTCCATACCTGTAATTGCTTCCGGTGGTGCCGGTACTATGGAACATTTTGCCGAAGTATTTACTGCTGGTAAGGCAGATGCTGGTCTGGCAGCCAGTATCTTTCATTTTAGAGAAATTGCTATACCCGATCTAAAAAAGTATTTGAAAGACAAAGGTATAGAAATCAGAATTTAAAAAATAATTTTTTAATTATGACTAAAGGAACAACATCACTTAATTTTTTAATTTATTTGCAGGATTTAATAGAAAATCGTAAAAAAGAATTACCTGAAAATTCATATACTACGAAATTATTCAATGGGGGAATTAATAAAATATCGAAGAAATTAGGTGAAGAAGCTGTTGAACTAATAATTGAAGCTAAGGATAAAAATGATGAATTGTTTTTAAATGAAGCATCTGATTTAATGTTTCATTTTCTTGTTATGCTTTCAGAAAAAGGCTATCGAATTGAAGATGTTATAAACATTTTGGAATCAAGACATAAAAAATAAGCCCTTATTAACTAAGAGCTTATTTAATTATTATAAAAATATTATTTTATTCTTCGACTTCTTAATCTATTTCTTCAGTTTCTTTCGCCTTCTCTTTTTCTTTTTCAATTTTTCTTGCATCTATAGTAGAAATTCTTTCGCCATCCTGAAAAGCAACTATGAAAGAAGGTATGGTTAATTTTTTTCTGAATTGGTTAGCTTCGCTAAATGTACTAAATTCACCAACTGTGTATTTATACATTCCATCTTCATAACGTTCCGTTATTTTTTCTTTGCCAGGATAAATCATACATAATTTAGATGAATCCACTTTAAAATAAACTGCCATAATTTGAATACTAAATACCAAGCCAGTAACTTCCTCAACTTCTTGTTGTTGTGCGGCAAGTTCGGCTTCTCTTCTTAATCTTTCTTCTTCTTCTCTTCTTAATCTTTCTGCTTCTTCTTGTTCTTTTCTCAACCTTTCTTCTTCTGCTTTTCTCAATCTCTCTTCTTCAGCAAGTCGGGCCTGTTCTTCCAATTCTGTAATTTTATCCTGAGCTTCAACAACATATTTTCCACTGGGAAAATTATTAATATATTCATTATAACCATCTATAGTGTTTAAGTTTACAGCATTTGCCCATGCGTTCTCATCGGCTAAATCTTTTTGTTTCTTTTCTGCCTGAATTGCCCATATCGCATAAGCATCTTTTTGTTTTTCAATTCCGTCTATCATCATTTGAACATTTGTCTCAAGTTCCGAGATTAATGCATAGTACCCAAGTCCGGTTAAATCTTTTTTTGATAAACCTTGAAAGGACATTAAATTTTGTTTTACTGTATTAAAATAATCATCTGATTCAGATTTAAGTCTATCCGCCGCTGATTGATCTTCGGGATATTCAAATATAGCAAAGTTTAACCTTGCATTTAATACATCGTGAACAGCAGATAATCCATCATAATATTTATTCGTTGCATCAATCCGGTATTGTTTTGCATAAACAGATTTTTTTTCGCCTTTTTTTACTTTTTTCTTGAAATATTTTTCAAGTCTTTCATCTTCAGCTTTTAATTCTTCCGTCATCGTATTTGCTTCTTCAACAATTTTCTCTGCATCCTCAATTTTTTCTAAATCTGAATTTTCAAGTTGGTAATTAATTGTTTGAATTAGTTGGTTAACATTTACCTGTGATTTTGCAACAGATAAAATGAATACTGTAAAAACAATTAAACTGAATAATTTCATATATGTTTTCATAATGTGTAATTTTATCAAACTATAAATGATTGATATATAATCAATGGTCGTAAAATAATACTTTTTTTTGAAAAATCATATAAAAATCTTCAAAAGTGTTGAACTTCTTACAATTTGTTATTAACAAAAAAAGGATTGATTTTTAAATCTTTTAGAATCAGTGATTTATTTTAATATTAAATATTCTTTATAATATGTTCATTATTAATAAAATATAAAATTTAAAAAATTAGAGATTTTGTTAGTTAAAATAAATTACCGGTTGATTTAATTCATTATTGTATTGAAATTTAATAAGAAATTTATTTAATGATGAAAATCAATAAAATTTTTGTAATAAAAAGTGAATTTTTTAAAAAATATCACGTATAATTGTTCACCAATTAATTGATATTATTGATATGGCACAGAAGCGTGTAATTGTTAGTTTTCAAAATCTTTCAGAGGATGTAATTGATGCATTAAATTTTAAATATCCAGATGGATTTGAGAACCATGTTATTAAAGTTGATAAAGGTAATAATAATTATTTCTACGCTGTAACCGTTGATTACGAAGATACAAGTTACTTAGTGAAAGTTGATGTTTCAATTGATTCTAATATAGATGATTTTGATAATGAAGTCGATGAAGTTGAAGATATTGACGTTAATGATGAAGAAAAAAATGAATTATTAACTAATTTTGAAGATGAACCCTCTACGGAAGATGAGGATGTAATTGGATAGTGAATATTATTTTATATATTTTAATTCATTCATATAAATTTTGCTTTTCTTTTCATTTATTTTTTTAATTTTTTGATAGTCAGATAAAAACTTACCGTGTAATACTTCATTATTATTAGTTGGCTGTTTAGTATATCAATCTTCGATTATTTCGTAATCTTGTCTTTTTATTAATTTTCTTCTATACAGAATAATTAAATTTATAAGTTATTTTATATAAAATTTAGAACTTATAATAATACTTCATATTTTAGCAAATATTGAATTAATAAAATATGTTTAAATTTTTGAAGAGACATAAGAATGGTATACTTGGCACATTATTTTTTCATCTGGTATTGCTAAATGTTTTTTTTATTCTTAAAATTTCCTCGAATCGTGATTTAGAAAGTAGTAATATTCTTATTGAATTTGAAAATAACGACATAAACTTTGAGAAAAAAGTAAATGAAGCCATAAACAAAGAAATATTATTAGGAGAAGATATAAATTATACCAATTATGCTTATAAATTATCGAAACTAAAGCAAATAGAAGAAAAATATTTTAATAATGAAGAGAATAATGACCAGGAAGAGGTAACCCAGGAATATATAAATGAAATAATTAAAAAAGCAATAGGCGAAGAATTATTTAAAGAGTTTAATAATAAAGAGATTGAATTTAATGATGACCTAAAGAAAGATGAAATAAATAAAACCGATACCTTTAAATATAAAGATAAACATATTATTTATAAAGGACCTAGCACATTAATATATGAAATAGAAAACCGTACAGCAATTAAACTGCCTTTACCAGTTTATAAATGTGAGGGTGGTGGTGTGGTTAAATTAGCCATTGAGGTGAATAGAAATGGCAATGTAGTAAAAGCCGTTATAAATGAATATAATGAAAATAAAGATGATAACTGTATATTACAGGCTGCTTTAAGTTCTGCATTTGCATCAAAATTTAACCATGATGACAATGCTCCCGAAATACAGGAAGGGATGATAATATATACTTTTATTTCACAATAAATATTATACCCAATATCCAATCAAAAAAAAATATTAAATCTCTGCGGTTTAATAGGAAATTATAGTTATTGATATGATTTGTATTGCTTTGTCTTTATCGAGAATGTTTTAGCTTTATTGGAATCAATATTTTTATAATATATATAAGCTTTATTAAAACTTTCTGAAAGCCTGATCGAGTCATTAAATGTCAATTTATCAGGATTATCTAATAAAGATATTTTTAATACGTTTCCGGGAAATATAAGATCGGGATTATCAATATTATCCTTGTTATCAGAAAGAATTAATGGCCAATAAATTCCTTTTTTATAATATTTTTTTGAAATATTCCATAAATTATTAGTTTTTATAACTCTGTGCTCAGTAACCTGAATATTGGATTCCTTTAATTCTGTTTCTGGTAAGGTGTCTTGAACAATTTGACCAGAATCAATTTCGATAATTGTATTAGTTATTGGGATTTCTTTATCAGATTGATCGGAAATATAGTTAATCCAGAAAATCACAACAATTAATAAAATCAGGATAAACACTATCCATATAAAAGAAGTGTTTAAAAAAGTTTTTTTTCGCGCTTTTTTCTGTGTTTTTCTAAAAGATAATATTCTTTTATATTTTGAAAAAGGAATAAATTTAATTGTTTCCTGGTCATCTGCGTCTTTTTCTTTTTTAAAAACGCCAAGATTTTTTATACTTACTTCATTTTTAAGCTCTAATTCTGTATTAATAATATCAGTTAGATCACGAATATAATCGTCGGTAAAAGATCTTGTTTCTCCAAATTCTTTTTTTAGTAATTCGGATAGATAATTGAAGTTAATGGTTGGACTCATGATTTTAAGGTTTAATATTATGTATAAATATAGTAAATAAAAAATCTAAAATCAAGACTATTAATGTTTTAAATGAAGTAAATAAAGATAAGAAAATAAAATTACAATAACGAAGCAGCTTCTTTATCTATAAACCATTCTATATTACCAAGTTTAGGATATACTAATGATGCAGGTAATTTATCATAATTTTCTTTTTTCTTGAGTATAGTACTAAGAATTTCTGATTTATTTTTCCCTGTTACAAGAAAAAAAATATTTGAAGCATTATTAATAATTTTACCTGTAACTGTAATTCTTTGTTGGCCTGTATCGGGATGAGTAGCGACCTCATATAATCTGTTCGAATTAAAAATATTCAATTGATCGGGAAACAATGAAGCAATATGTCCATCAACTCCCACACCTAGAATAATTAAATCGAATTCAGGAATTTCGTTGATAATGTTAAAATGCTTATGAATTAATGTGGAATAGCGGTCGGCTTCAAGATACGGATGATTTTCCCCGACAATCGGGTGCATATTAGATAATGCAATCCTGACTTTTTTAAATAATCTTTTACTTGCCTGGCCAAAATTGCTTTCAGGATAATCGGAGGGGACACAGCGTTCATCTCCCCAAAAAAAATGTACAACGTCCCAAAAAGGCTTGTTTATATAATTATCAGCAATATAATCATAGATAACCAATGGGGTTTTCCCTCCGGGTAATAGGAGGTTGAAATTATTGTTTTTATTATATGAATTTTCTAATAGATCTACTAGTCTTTTTGCAAAGTTTTCAGATAATTTTGAAATATTTTTATAAATATTAATTGTAGGCTGCATTTAATATTTTCTATTTTGATACCAAATTTATAAAAATAAAAATAATAAGAAACTTTTTTAACCTAATTATAATTCACAATACAATTCGTTATCAGAAAGATTTTTACATGGGTACCTCCAGGTAATGTCTTTACCTTCAATTAATTCATCAGATATTTTTGGTCCCCATGAACCAGCAGGATAACCTGAAATTATATTTTCATTGCTTTTTTCCCAGATATTTATAATGGGTGTAATAAATTTCCAGGTTTCTTCAACAGCATCACCCCTGGCATATAATGTTGAATCGCCCTGCATACAGTCTAATAATAACCTTTCGTATGCACTCGGCAGACGTATATTAGCTAAATCTTTATAATGAAAATCCATATTTACAGTTTGTACTCTGAAACCGGCTCCCGGGACTTTCATTCCAAATTTTAATAATATTCCTTCGTCAGGTTGAATTCTTAATATTAACTGGTTAGGATTTTGAGTAATGGACTGGTCCATGCAAAATAAATGATGAGGAGTATGCTTAAAGTGTATTACAATCTCAGTAACCCTTATTGGTAATCTTTTTCCGGTTCTGATATAAAAAGGTATTCCGCTCCATCTCCAGTTATCTATATAAAATTTCATG
>JAFGQQ010000480.1 GCA_016935595.1 Bacteroidales bacterium | reverse complement strand
TAAAATGCTTTATATTGGTTATAATTAAAATGAATAAAAACCAGGGTGTCCAAAAAGTAAAAATATTTGTAAAAAAAATAAGATTTCATACTTTGAGTAGCTTTGCGTATACTTTGCGAAGCCCCGCCTGCCAAAGTCTAGTATGGCGGGCAGGTCTGTGTAATAGCTGTTTATAATTATCACGCAAAGTTACGCAAAGCAAACGCAAAGTTTCGCTAAGACTTTTTAGACACCATCGTTTTGAATAAATAATACTAAATATAGTCTATTGATTAATAATATTTTTCCGAAATTTTTTCTGGTATTCTGAGGGTGGTTCTCCAAAATAATTTTTAAAGCTTTTGCTAAAATAATCAGGATCATTATAACCTATTTCATAACTCACTTGAGTGGCAGTAATGTCAGATTCGCGTAATAAAGTAGCTGCTTTTCTCATTTTAATTATTCTTGTGAACTCTTTAGGTGCATATCCGGTAATTTCTTTCATCTTTTTATAAAATACTGTCCGGCTATGCCCTAATTCCACAACAAGATCATCGATAGAAAATTCAGGATTACGCAAATTATCTTCAACAAGACTAATTACATTTGTAAGAAATTTTTGATCTGCTGCTGAATTACTTAATTTTTCGGGTTTTATTCCTGGATCTTGGCTAAATTTTTCTTTTAATTTTTTGCGCTGGTTAATGATATTGTTAATTCTTTTTAGTAAATATTGCAAGTTAAAAGGTTTGGTTATATAATCATCGGCACCTGACTCAATCCCGTCTATTTTTTGATCGATAGCTGATTTAGCAGTTAAAAGAATTACAGGAATATGTGAAGTATTAAAATTATTTTTCAAAAATTTTGTTACTTCTAACCCGTCAATTTTTGGTATTATTATATCGCATACTATTAAGTCTGGCATTATTTTATTAGCCAATTCCAATCCTTTTTCCCCATCCTGTGCAGTATATACGATAAAATATTTTTGGAGCTTTTCCATTAAATATTTCCTGAGATCATCATTGTCTTCTATAATCAATATCTGGTTTTTAACAGCAGAAATGGTATGCTTTTGCTCTTCCTCAATTTCGTTTAATTCAACATCAGCATTTACATCTAATTGTATGCCTGGAACAGATGTAATATTCTCCGTTACTACTTTTTCCTCTTCTGAATAATCTTTTTCATCTACCGGAAGTTGAACACAGAAGGTAGTCCCTTTTTGTTGAGTGCTTTCAACAGATATCTTGCCTTTATGAAGATTCACCAAATCGCGTGATAAAGATAATCCTATGCCTGAGCCACTATATTTACCATAAACATCATTCTTGATAAATGAAAACCTGTCAAATATTCTTTCAAGGTTATCTTTGCTTATTCCTTCACCCTGATCTATTATTTTAATTTCTAAAGTTTTATCATTATATATTTGAATATCGAAAATAATTTTCTTTTCAGGTGGCGAATGTTTTATAGCATTAGAAAGTAAATTAACCACAACCTTTTCAACGTGTTTAGGATCAATCCAACCATTGTATTTCTTAAAATTCGATTTAAAAATAAAATCAATATTCTTTTTCTCTGTCATTGGTAAAAAGGTAAGATAAATATCCCTGAAAAAAGAAATAAGTTCAACCTGCCTGGTCTTCAATTCCATTTTACCTTTCTGTATTCTCCTGAAATCAAGTAATTGTTCAATTAGAGTTAAAAGTTTAGCAGAATTCTTTTTAATTAGTATTACTTCATTTGTAAAATCTGAAGGGAATTCCGAATTATTCAAAAGATCATCGGTTGCGCCGTTTATAAGTGTTAACGGGGTTTTTAATTCATGTGAAATATTAGTAAAAAAAGTTAATTTATCTTCCGTAAGACGCTTTTCTAATATAATTTCATGTTTCATTTTCAATTGATGCATCACAATATATCTTATTAACCAGATTAAGCATAAAAACAGGAAAACATAGAAAACATATGCAGCTTTAGTTTTCCATATTGGTGGTAAAATAGTTATTTGTAAAACAGCAGGTTCTTCCATCCATAAACCGTTGCTATTTGTTCCTCTTACTTTAAACAAATATTCGCCGGGTCGCAGTCCCCTATAAACAGCCCTATTCTGGTTTATCACATAATTCCACTTTTCTTCAAAATTTTCAAGAATAAAAGAATATTGAATTTTTTCAGGATTCCGAAAGTCTAATACAGCAAACTCAATACCAATGAAATTCTGATTATATTTCAATATAATTTCTTTGGTTGTTTCAATCGACGTTTTCAAAGGCGAATTGTCAGCGCCTGGAACAATGCGTTCATCAAATATAGTAAGGCCGGTTAAAACAACAGGGCATGAACGTTTATCTTTTTTAATACTATCCGGATAAAAACAAACAAAACCACTCTTCTGACCGAAAATAAATTCTTCATTTGAAGTTATTAAACATACTCCTTCAGAGAAGAAATTCTCTCCCAGCCCATCATCAGCAACGAATTTTTCTATCTGTTCTCCTGAAGTTGAAAATTTACATAGACCATTATCCGTTCCAATCCACAAATTATCATATAGATCTTCTAATATGCTAAAAATAATATCACTCGGTAAGCCTTGTTTTCTAAAATAATGTTTAAACCAATATCGTCCTGTTTCATTATTTTTATGCAACAGATTTAGCCCTCCTCCGTAAGTTGCTGCCCAAATATTATTATATTTGTCTTCATATAAATACAGAATGTCGCTGTTTGATAATGAAGACTTATTAGCCGGATCTCTTAAGATATTTAAAAACATTTTTTCAGGCGATTTTAAATATTCAGCTTCTAATACACTTATACCATTCGATGTTCCGATCCATAGATTTTTATCAGAATCCTGAATAAAACATCTGATCCTGTCATCACAAATACTATTATTATTGTCAACTTCAGTTCTGAAATATTTAAAATTCACTCCTTCAGAAGGATTTTCAATAAGATTTAATCCTCCATTATAAGTTCCTACCCATATTTGCCCTAAATGATCTTCAAAAAGAGCAAATACAGCAATATTACTGATATATAAAGAATCCTGACCAGAAGAATTATCAACGAAATGTTCAATTTCAAAATATTTATTTTTTAATTTATTTGAAGAGAGTAATCCGTTAATTTTATATAAACCCTCTCCTTTTGTTCCAATCCACAAATTCCCGTTCATGTCTTCAAGTAAGGCATGCACACTACTTTTAATATATACAGTTTTATTTTTAAAATCTTCAGGTATTTTAAAAATTACTTCTTTCTGAAAATTATAACAATAAACATGTCCTTCTTTTGTGCCAACCCATAATCTGCCATATTTATCCTCAATTATGCTTCTTACTTCATTTTCAATTCTTAAAGAAGCATCCGGAACGGGTTGAACAAATTTAAAATCAAAATGAAGAAGTTCCAGTTTATTAAGCCCTCCCTGAAACGTCCCGATCCAAAGGTTTTTTGATTTGTCTTCGAAAATAGACAATACAAAATTAGAAGATAAGCTAAATGGATCTTCCGGTTTATTGAAATATTGATCGAATTGTTTTGTATGCCTGTTAAAATAACATAATCCTCCCCCGTATAAACCTAACCATAAATCACCATTACTATCTTCAATAAAAATATGTTTGTCACTATCTCCCAGAGATTCACGAAATTGAGGATTTAATCCATAATATGTGAATTTATGTTTTACAGGATCGAATAATGTGATACCTCTTTTAGAACTGGCTATCCAAAATTTACCATTTTTATCTGCATAGCAACTATAATTATTATCCTCTTCAAGTCCATGTAAAAATTTTTGTTTACTGGTATAATGATAAAATTCCTCTCCACTATTAAGCAAATAAAATACCCCGTCACCTTCGGTTGTTATGAGTAAATCATTATTATTCCCCAAACTAATATTTGTAATCCTGGTACCTCCAATTAATCTTTTATTCCAATTCTTCAATTCTTTATTATTAAATGAATAATAAAGCAATCCGTTATTCTCCGTACCAAACCAAAGCATATCATCACTTTCGCAAACATTAATAAAATTATAAACCTGGCCTTTATAATAATGGCCTTGATCAATAATGGTGGTGTTGATTGATGAAGTATCAGAATTATAAAAAATTAAACCTTTGCTTGTCCCTATCCATAATATACCTGTTTTATCAAGATGTATGAAATTTACAACCTCTCCTTCTATAAAATTGGGAATATTAAAAAAATCGATTTTAAAATCTTTTTGATTTTTATGTTCAATAATCCTAATTACGCCTCCTTCAGCAAGTAATATCCATATTATTCCAGGTGATGTTTCTAAAACAGAATTACAAATAACTGCTTTACTATAATTTTCATTAATTATTCTGTTTATATTAATAAATTCTTCAATTTTAGGATCGAAACGATGAACTTCATTATCAAAAGTTAATAACCATAAATACTCATAAGAGTCTTCCATTAATGATATAATCCGGTTATTCGAAAGACTTTTTAAATTACCTGGTTCCGATGTAAATACTCTTATATTTTTCCCGTCGTATCTGTTTAAGCCATTTAATGTTCCAAACCAAAGAAAACCTTTTTTATCCTGTATAATTGTTCTAATTGAGTTGTTTGATAATCCGTTTTCAATGGAGAAATGTTCAAATCTAAGTTGCGCGTTACTAAATTCTTCAAAAATGAGCAGAAACAATATAATTATTAAAAACCTTACCATAATTCATCTTTTATTTAATTAATCCTACTTAGTTCTGCTATAAACCAATTTAAAATATTTCAAAGAAGTTAATGCTAATATATTCAATACATTAGAATATTTCATTTTTTTTATCTATCTTTCTATAATTCTTAATAATAAGAATCAGGTAAATCCCTAAAAAATATAAAAATAATAAAAAAACAGTTTGTCATGCTAAACTTGAACATTTTTCCAGATTTAACCAATTAAAATTTATGTAATTTAGCCTCAAGAATAAAACTAACCAAATTTAAATCTATGCTATGAAACAAAAAAATCACCTAAAACAATTATTAAGTGCATTTCTCCTCTTTCTTTTTATTTTACTGGAAGGGGCAGGTTTTGCACAACAAAGAACCATTACCGGAACGATAATAGGGGCAGATGAGGCTCCTTTACCCGGTGTTTCTGTGGTTATAAAGGGAACCACCCAGGGTACAATCACTGATTTAGATGGTAAATT
>JAFGQQ010000479.1 GCA_016935595.1 Bacteroidales bacterium | reverse complement strand
ATTGCTTTTAATTGGCTAATTTTGATAAAAAAATGATTTTCCAGATCAAATGGATCTGATCGATTGGTAGGCATAGGCGTGCTCCTGATGATTATTTAGGAAATAAAAAAAGTCCATCACTGAGATGTGGAACGGCTGAATTATTCTCCATCAGGCAAGAACAACCAGCCCATCTCAATGATGGACTAATATCTCAATTTTGGACATTACATGCCAAAATTAAGCCTTTATTCCTGATGAAGATATAAATCAGTTTAAATCAATAGGTTCCAGCTATTGATTTAAAGCTTTTTCGATTTCCTATCATCAGTATAGCCCATGCCAGCCTAAAAATCAATAATTAATTCAAAAAACTTAAAGATTTAATAATTTCAATTCCTCCGGAAATTGTTGAATTAAATCTCTGTCAACTATTTTTTGTAAATTATTTTTTTCAAAATATGGAATGTTGTTGTCCTGGCAATATTGCCTGATGTTTTCGATCCATTCTATTTTTGGAATAATTTTATCTTTCATGTTCCCTGTCATGGCTCCAATAATCACCCAATCTAAATATTTAAGAATTCCTCCATATTCTTTCTTATCTAAATTTATCTTTCCGATGAAAGGTTCGATAGAAATAAATATTTTTTTATTAATATGATAATTAACATCTTCTAATGAACATATCCAGCTATCTATCCATAATTGATCTAAAAGAGTTATTCCTAGCCAACAATTTTTTAAATTTATTTTCTCATATACACTTGGCCTTTTCGTCAAAAAGAAAAAAGCATGCTGCGGATACTGTTTGATTTTTTGTATAACTTTTTCCATCCATTCGGATTCCCAGTAAGTAATATCTGACATAGAATTAACAAATATAGTTGCCGGTTTCTTTGGAAATTGTTTATTAAAATTAGATTCCAGCCATGTAGGATTGAAATACTTTAATCCTGCAAGATGATCGGGAGTCCATGCCCAAGTCGGATGTTTCCGTGCAAAATCTAACATTTCATTTTTAAATATTCGCTTCCAAAATCTATTCGCTATTTTCCTAGCATAGCAAAATGAACAACCATTTCTGCAGCCCCAGACCGGATTCCATGTATGTGAACACCATTCGATTTTCGTTTTTGTTAGAGTTGTCATTTAAGTATCCTTTTTGCTTTTAATATTAAAAAAGATTAATTCCAATTTTTTCAATATTTCCACAGTATCTATCTGTCACTCCATCAAAACCACGATAAACTTTACTATCATTAAATTTTAACAACTCATTTTGATTAATATTATCTACCCAAATCCAATCCCCTGGATATTTTTTATTTAATTTCCCTTGAACTATATGAACATCTTCCCTTTTACAACAGATTAAAATCTTTTTATTTGTCCCTAATTTAGCAAATATTTTTAGCATATATTACCTTCTTCAATCTTCCTTAAAATATTATCAATGGCATCTTTTTGATTTTCTGTGATATGATTCTTTTCTTTGATCCAGTTCTGGATTCCTTCGATAGTTTCCCAAGCCCATTCATTATCCCATTCCCGTAAAATCCTGTCGCATTTATTTATATACTCTTCAACTTCCGGATTTAATTTATTTATTTCCTGCATTTGAAACCGCCCTTTTGCTTTCAAGAAAGAACGAACATTTCAGATTTTCTTTTATTACTTTATCTTTTAAATTGCATGGCAGTTTTAATTTATCATATATACATTTACTACAATCCTGTTTCTTATTATTCCCCATCTGTTACCATCCTTTCAAACATATATTTTTTCCCCTGTTCAAAAAAATATTTCCTGCCGATTATGATCCCTGAAAAAAATCCGAACAGAAAAAAGATTAAAAGTATTACCATGATAACAATATATGCCTGTATATTTTTATTCATAATTTCCTTTTAAAATACAGCGGGAATAATCACCCTGAATAATTACTCCCGCTTTTTTAGTAGTATATAGTTATACGAAAGCCAACAGCAATTCGTATAATTTAAGTTAAATATTTTCCATAGGACAAATGAGCTTTACAGCTTATTCCCCATTTGCCGAGATATTTAATTTTACTTTTGTTGACATGACTATAATTCATAATTTTTAGAGGAAGTTTGCAGATCACATCGTTTTTCAAGATGTATTCCTGAATATCAAAGCGATCGAATAATTTTGCATAATGTTTATTCCCGCATCTGGGGGAACCAAAGGTAATTATTTTAATTATACATAAACCAAGAGGAATTAATTCTTGTAATCTTCTTGCAAACTCTTTTGCCATGGCGGCGCCTAAACTATGACCTAGAATAACTATTTCGATATAACTTAAATCAACGTATTTATTTAAATAATCTGTAATATCATCAAAGATTGATTCTACTGCAGTCCAGAATCCTGCATGAACTTTTGCTTTATTATCCAATTTCTTTTTAAAGAAAAACATATCTATTAATATGTCCCGTATCGACAGTTCGCTTCCTTTAAACCATATATAGAGGGTTAATTTACGATCTCTATTTTTTTCAATGAATATTTTGCATAGACTCCCTATTTCCTTATTCTCTACGGTTTTTACAACTTCAATGATGTCAGAATATTCATTAAAGTTTTGAGTTAAGGACCAGATATATTTTAGGCTTAACATTTTAATTCTCCCTGCTTCTTTCTATACTAATCCCTCTTTCAATAATACTGTTGAAGGCTTCATAAACTCCTTCCCTGATCTCCGCTTCCTTCTTGGAAGTGTTTTTTTTATCATCATTTAATAACTTGTTTTCATATAAATATTGTTTATTAATCATATAATCCTCCTTATTGGATTATTTAATGCCTTTTTCTTTTATCAAAGAAATGATTTACTTGACCGCTTGTGATATTCATTTTATCAACCGGTATGACCTGGAAATCATTCATCTTAAGATGCAATCCGAAAAAATTATT
>JAFGQQ010000478.1 GCA_016935595.1 Bacteroidales bacterium | reverse complement strand
TTGGGTTTTATTATTTTTTAAACGCTGAAAAACTTTTTTATATGTTAAACAAAATGATCTTTATGAACTTTGGTTATTTTTAACACAACTAAAATAAGATTAATATCAAATGAAATAAATGTTTTTTATTTTTCTTCAATTTCAATCATATTGAATGGTACCCCGGCTTGTTCTTCAAACTCTTTGCCTGTATCAAACATATCTTCATCATCAACATCATAATACCAATTGTAAACCATTTCAATGTCTTTATTCCTGTTCCTAATTTCTTTTAACTTTTTAAAAACAACAACCATACATTTTAAAGAACTGGAATTTATATACTTTAATTGAATATTCACAATAATTTTCGAAGGTGCTGTTTTGGCAAATTCATCTAACCATGCCCATAAAGGTTCATAAAATTCAACTGGATTTTCAGGAATAGATTTTCCTTTTATTTCTATTAAACCTTTTTGCCAATCAAAATTTACAAAAGGTGTTTTCGGAGTTTCGGAAATAATTATGTTTTCCATCTTTTGTAAGATTTTATAATAAATAAAAACTTATAAAGAATATTAATCAAATAAAACAACCAACCTGTAATTTTAAAAACTTTGTAAATTTAAACTTTTAAATCAAAATACCATCCTGTATTACAAAAATATTAATAAGATTTTAAAATTAAAAACTGTTTTACTTATTGTTACGAATCAATTAAATTTTATAAAAATTATACAAAATACCTTTAATTTTTATAATCGTTAAAGTACTGAGTCTTAAAAAGTAATATGATATCAAATATAAAATTTCACAGAAAATATATAAAAATTGTAAGTATTCTGTTAAGTTTACCCGTTTTATAAATAATTATTTCATTTAAAAAGAAATTATGAACGCAATAAAACAAGCTAAAGTTAAAATTGGTGAGAAAATTGCATACGCTTGCGGAGATACATCTGCCAATCTTGCCTGGAGACCACTTATCGCATTTCTTCCAATTTTTTATACCGATACATTTGGATTGCCTGCTGTAACTGTCGGTGTACTTTTATTTATTACCCGGATTTCTGATGGTGTTACGGATATAATAATGGGAACTATTGCTGACAGGACTGAAACACGTTGGGGTAAATTTCGGCCTTGGCTATTATGGACTGCTTTACCTTTTGGTCTCTTATTGGCTTTAACCTTTACTACTCCGAATTTAAATTTTACAGGTAAATTGATTTGGGCATATACAACCTATATTGTACTAACACTTTTATATACTGCTAATAATGTACCCTATTCAGCTTTATTAGGAGTTATTACCGGTAATGTAAAAGAACGTACAAATATTTCTTCATTTCGTTTCTTTGGCGCTTATCTTGGAGGAGGAATAGCCCTCGGTTTAGCAAATTATTTAGTTGATAATTTAGGTAAAGGAAACGATAAATTAGGTTACCAATATGCCTTCTCGGTATTTGGCGCCCTGTTAGTTATATTCAGTATAATTACTTTTCTCTATACACATGAAAGAATAAAGCCGCCAAAAAGCCAGGTAACAAGTTTAAAAAACGACTTTAAAGATCTGATTAAAAACAAACCATGGATAATAATATTAATAATCGGATTTTTATGGGTGTCCTTTAATTCCATTAAACAAGGCTCTACAATGTATTACTTTACACATTTCATGGGACGAAAGGATTTAGCAGGTTATTATATGGTTGCTTTAATTATTGCTTCAATTGGCGCAACATTCATAACGCCTTCCCTTTCAAACTTTTTTGGAAAAAAAACCTTGTTTATAATTGTTATGATTACCACTGGTTTTATAACATCCCTGATATATTTCGCCAAAGCAACTGATATAATTCTAATATTTTCATTAGGTATTTTAGCAGAAATAGCTGCAGGTGTAATGCCTATCCTATTTTTTGCTATGCTGGGTGATGCTGCAGATTATTCGGAATGGATTAATAAACGGCGGGCAACAGGGCTGGTATTTTCAGCTGGAACCTTTGCAATGAAATTTGGAGGAGGAGTTGCTGGAGCAGTAACTCTTTTTGTCCTTTCAATTTTTGGATATGAAGGACAAAACCAAGCAAAAATAACTGAAGCCCTGGAAGGAATAAAACTTAATATGAGTATAGTGCCAACATTATTTATTGTATTTGCTATTATTATTATGTTTTTTTATCCGCTCTCAAAAGAAAAAATGATACAAATTGAACAAGATTTAAATAATAGAAGGGAAAAGAATAATATTTAAGTTAATAGCAAATCAGAAAATATTCATCTTTAAACATTCTCATCATTTTTAGTTATATTTGATTATATTACTAATTAAATCAATTAATAACAATGAAAAGATTATTTTTCCCCCTTATATTTTTAATTATAGTAGTTGCTTATTCTTGTCAATCCTTAACTTCGAAAAATGAAGGGACTCCAATTAATCGTATTCACATTAATGGACAAAATATTTTTTTAAGTGGCATGAACCTGGCCTGGATAAAATTTGCAGCAGACCAGGATAGTTTCAGTCTTGACCAATTTACTCTAGCTTTAGATCAAATTTCACAAGGAGGAGGCAATTGTTTACGCTGGTGGCTACATACAAATGGCAGGTATAGCCCGGTATTTACTGATGGTTTAGTCTCGGGATTAGGTGAAAATAATATACCTTCCATTAAAAAGGCACTTGACCTGGCTCAGGAAAGGGGAATAGTTATTAGCCTTTGCTTATGGTCATTTGATATGTTACAAGCTGAAATTGGAGAAGAAAAACAAATGAGAAATAAAAGATTGTTGGAAGATTCTGCAGCAACAATGGCATATATTAATAATGCATTAATTCCTATGGTTAAAGCTTTAAAAGGTCATCCTGCCATCTTATGCTGGGAAATATTTAATGAACCCGAAGGAATGGCAAAAGATATTGAATGGGGTGGCTGGACACCGGTAAAAACAGAAATGAAATATATACAACGTTTTGTAAATCTTTGTGCAGGTGCGATTCATCGTACCAATGAGAATGCATATATCTCAAATGGCACATGGTCATTTAGGGTTATGACTGATATAAATACTGGATTTCATAAAAATTACAATTACTATCGTGATGACAGGCTAATAAAAGCTGGTGGCGATGAAAAAGGAACATTGGATTTTTATATGATTCATTACTATAATTGGGCAAAAGAGGAATGGTCGCCTTTCCACCACCCTGCCTCATACTGGGAACTTGATAAGCCAATAGTTGTTGCTGAATTCTCTGCCAAGGGGCCGTATGGCAAAATTACTCCGAAAGAAGCTTATGAATTACTATATAATAATGGCTACGCAGGCGCCCTATCGTGGACATGGACAAATCATGACGGACATGGGGGTATAGAAGAAGCCTCTCAAGGTATGTTGGTATTAAAGGAGAAATATCCTGAAGAAATAATTGTAAAACTTAAAAAAGAATAAATTTATTTTTATTACTAATCAACAAGTAACTCTTCGCCATTTTTGTTATAGAAATGATATTCAAGAAATGCAAAAGAAGCCTGGGGTTTTATTTTTATTCTGCATTTATATTTCATTGCCCATATAAAACGCTTTGAAAAGATACCTTTTTTAAGAAATGATGCAACAAATGGGTGAATATGCAGACTAACTAAAGCCAAACCTTCACGTTTTACAAAAAAAACCAGTTTATTTTCAAGTTCATCAGTGAAACGGAATGCTGGGGAAACTTCACCACTGCCTTTACACGAAGGGCATTTTTCATATACTTTAATATCCATAACAGGACGGACACGTTGCCGGGTAATTTGCATGAGTCCAAACCTACTTAATGGAAGAATGTTATGTTTGGTCCTGTCATTTTCCATTGCTTCCTTCATTTTATCGAATAACTTTTGCTTATTTTCCTGAGAGTGCATATCAATAAAATCCACAACAATAATCCCTCCCATATCTCGTAAACGTAATTGCCTTGCAACTTCTTTAGCAGCAGCCAAATTTACTTCAATAGCATTTGTTTCCTGGTCGCTTGCAGATTTTGCCCTGTTTCCGCTATTCACATCAATTACATGTAAAGCTTCGGTATGTTCAATAATTAAGTATGCTCCCTGTTTAAATGAGACTGTTTTACCAAATAAACTTTTTATTTGTTTATCAATGCCATATTTTTCAAAAATTGGGACAGCACCATTATAAAGCTTAACAATTTTCTCTTTCTCAGGAGATATTTTGCTGATATATAGTTTTGCTTCACGGTAAATAGCATCATCATTTACATAGATGCGACTGAATGAAGGATTCAGCATGTCGCGCAAAATAGCCGATGTCCGGTCTAATTCACTAATAAGTAATTGCGGAATTTTATTGAATCTTCCTTTCGAAAAAGCAGTTTCCCATTTATTCACTAATGAACTTAATTCAGCGTCCAATACTGCTACTTTTTTATTTTCGGCAACAGTACGTACAATCACTCCGTAATTTTTAGGTTTTATGCTCTCAACAAGTTTTTTTAACCGGTTACGTTCATCAATAGAAGTAATTTTTTGAGATATAGATACTTTATTATAGAAAGGCATTAAAACAAGATTTCTTCCTGCAATAGAAATTTCGGAGCTCAAACGTGGTCCTTTGGTCGAAATAGGTTCTTTTACTACTTGAACAAGAACTTTTTGGCCTGCATTCAGAACCTGGTTTATAGTTCCTTCTTTATTAATATCGGGGTCAAGTTTAAACCGCGATAATGAATAACTTTTAGATTTCTTATTAACAATACTGGAAACGTATTTATTTAAGGATTTAAATTGTGGGCCAAGATCATGATAATGAAGAAAAGCATCTCTTTCATATCCAATATCAATAAAAGCTGCATTTAATCCTGGCATTATCTTTTTAACCCTACCTAAATATATATCCCCAACTGCAAATTTTAAGCTCCTTTCCTCTTTTTTAAATTCAACTAACCTGTCATCTTCAAGCAGGGCAATATAAATTTCGGAGGAAGTTGCATTTATAACAAGTTCGTTATTCACGACTTCTTCATAATTATTACTTTAAAACACTGAAGTACAATAAATAGCATAAACCTAAAGAACCATTTGAACTTTAGGTTTATGCTATTTCAAGTAAAACAATAAAAAGATTATTTCTTCTTCTTATGACGGTTTTTTCTTAAACGTTTTTTACGTTTATGAGTAGCCATCTTATGTCTTTTTCTCTTCTTCCCACTCGGCATGCTACACCAGTTAAATCTCTATTATTTTACGTTACCTTTTACTTTATTAACGAAAGATTTTGCAGGTTTAAATGCAGGAATAAAATGTTCAGGAATAATAATTGTGGTATTCTTCGAAATATTCCTGGCAGTTTTTTTCGCACGTTTTTTAACTATAAAACTTCCAAATCCTCTAAGATAAACATTCTTATCTTTCACTAGAGATGCTCTCACTGTTTCCATGAAGGCTTCTACTGTTTTTTGAACAGTAACTTTCTCAATTCCAGTATTTTTTGAGATTTCGTTTACAATATCAGCTTTTGTCATTTTTATAAAATCTTTAATTATCAATTAATTATAACCAATTTCTTTATTTATGAATTGCAAATATAAATTATTTATTTTTATATACGAAATACATTTACATTAAATTTGGAAAATTTTTTTATTTTTTTACTGAATATTAAGCTAATTTATGACATTTTCTAAAATTTTAATAACCTGGTATAACAAAAATAAACGTGAATTACCCTGGAGAAATACAACAGATCCTTATAAAATTTGGGTTTCGGAAATAATTTTACAACAAACCAGGATTATACAAGGCCTTGATTATTATAATAAATTTATAAAAAAATTTCCAACAATATATCATTTAGCAAATGCATCAATTGATGAATTAATGCTAGCATGGCAGGGATTAGGATATTATTCAAGGGCTCGATATATGCATTTTACTGCTAATTATATAGTTAAAAATTATAAAGGTCAATTTCCTGAAAAATATCATGAACTGTTAAAACTTAAGGGTATAGGTCGTTATACAGCCGCTGCCATAGCTTCAATAGCTTTCAATGAACCGGTTGCTGTTGTTGACGGAAATGTTTTCAGAGTATTATCAAGGCATTTTGGTATTCATAAACCAATTAATTCAAATGAAGGCATAAAATACTTTAATAATAAAGCTAAAAAATTAATCTCTAAAACCAATCCTTCAATTTATAATCAGGCAATAATGGATTTTGGCGCTATTATATGCATTCCTAAAAATCCTCAATGTCATAAATGCCCTCTTATTAAAACATGTCGGGCTTACAATTATAATCAAGTTGAACTTTTACCTAAAAAAATTAATAATAAAAAAATTAAAAACCGGTTTTTTAATTACCTTGCTATTTTACAAAACAATAGTATTTATATAAAAAAAAGAACTCAAGATGATATATGGAAATCCTTATACGAGTTCCCTTTGGTTGAAACAAATAAAGAAATAACTGGACAAGAATTAAAGAAAACAGATGTATGGCTATATTTTGCTCAAAATAAAACGACAAAGATTCAGCATGAAAGTAAAACATATAAACATATTTTAACGCATAGAATAATTTATACGAAATTTTATATTATTAAAATAAATGATAATAAACTATATTCAAGCTATAATAAGATAAAAATTAATGATTTACATAATTATCCTTTCCCGAAACTGATCATTAATTTTATTAATGCTATAAAAAAAACAAATTGTTTTTATTAAAATTGTTATTGATTCATTTTTTTGTAATTTTACTAACGAATTAAAAAGTTAAATTATGTCAATAAATAAAGTTATTTTAGTAGGAAATGTAGGTAAAGACCCCGAAGTAAGATATTTGGATAGTGGAGTTGCAGTAGCCAAATTTCCTTTTGCAACAAGTGAAACATACAGAAATAAAAATAATGAAAAAGTGACCAATACAGAATGGCATAACATTGTTTTGTGGCGAGCATTAGCCGAATTGGCTGAAAAATACATAAAAAAAGGGAGCCAATTATACATTGAAGGTAGAATTAGAACGAGATCTTACGACGATAAAGAAGGAAATAAAAGATATATAACTGAAATTTACGGCGATAATGTCCGATTACTGGGTAGAAAAAGTGAAACTAGCACAGAAGAGACTAATTCTTCTTCACAAGTTGAAGAAACCTTTGATGATATACTTCCTGGTAATGATGATACAGCAGATGACTTACCATTTTAAATAATTTACTAATTAAATAAATTTGGAATCAGAGCCTTACTTTCTTTTTGCTTTGAAGAGTATCGATGTTACATTACTTCCTTTTACAACAAATGTAATTATCGAATTAATAATATTTTGTTGCCTTTTGGTTTTCTCTGCACTTATTTCAGGATCAGAAGTTGCATATTTTTCTTTAAGCCCGAAAAACATTGAAACCCTTAAAAAGTCGAAAACAAGCTCTGACGAGTTAATTATTAGACTCTTCCATAAACCTGAAAGATTGCTTGCTACAATATTAATAAGCAATAACTTTATAAACGTTGGTATTGTTATTTTAGCAAGTTTTATCACAACCTCTTTGGTCGATTTTTCAACTGCAAAAACATTAGGTTTTATTGTACAGGTAATTCTTATTACTTTTTTTCTGTTATTATTCGGCGAAATTCTCCCAAAGGTATATGCTTCGCAATTTTGCATTAAGTTTGCAAGATTTATGGCAATCCCTTTAAATATATTAGACAGGTTATTAAAACCTTTCACCTACATTTTAATTTCATCTACTGGCATTGTAAATAAACGATTTCAAAAAAAACACAACATTTCAATTGAAGATATATCAGAAGCTATAAATATAACATCTAATGATATTAAAAAAGATGAAAGACGAATTTTAAAAGGCATAGTTAAGTTTGGAAATAAAGATGTTAAAGAAATAATGCAACCAAGGATTGATGTTTTTGCGGTTGATATTCAGGAAAATTTTACGAAGTTAATTCACCTAATTATTGAATCGGGTTTCTCAAGAATACCTGTTTTTGAAGATACTTTTGATAAAGTTAAAGGAATACTTTTTGTTAAAGATCTATTGCCCTATATTAACCAAAAAGATGAATTTGTATGGCAAAATTTAATTAAACCTCCCTACTTTGTGCCCGAAACTAAAATGATTGATGACCTGCTTGAAGAATTTAGAAAGAATAAAATTCACATGGCTATCGTTGTAGATGAATATGGAGGAACATCAGGAATTATAACCATGGAAGACATAATTGAAGAAATTGTAGGTGAAATTAAAGATGAAAAAGATTCAGAAGAATTCCTTTATTATAAAATTGATGCGAACAACTATTTGTTTGAAGGAAAAATATTTTTAAATGATTTCTACAAAATAACTCATTTAAATGATGATATTTTTGATGAGGTAAAAGGTGAAGCCGAAACTTTAGCTGGTTTAATTTTGGAAATAAAAGGCGAAATACCAAACAGGAACGATAAAATCGTTTATAAACAATTTGAATTTAATATTGAATCAGTTGACGAACGTAGAATAAAAAGAATAAAATTTACCATTAATCCCAATAAAACAATTACTTAATAATGATTTATAATAGAATTAATTATATAATTTTACTGTTTATTATAACTATATTTTTTTCTAATTGTAAAAAACAATATACACCTAAACCAAGAGGATACATGAGAATTGATTTTCCGGAAAAAGAATTTCAATTATTCGATAGTACATATCCATATAAATTCGAATACCCTAAATATGGGGAAATTATAGCAATAGGGAATGAAAACAAAGAACCTTTTTGGATTGACATACATTTTAAAAAATTTAACGGCAGAATACATATCAGCTACAAAAATATAAATAATAACTTACTGGAGCTGACTGAAGATTCAAGGACTTTTGTGTATAAACATACTATAAAAGCAAATTCAATTGAAGAAATACCTATTAAAAAAGATTCTTTAAATGTATATGGAATTTTTTATGATATTAAAGGAAACGCAGCATCTTCAGTTCAATTTTTTTTAACTGATAGTTTAAATAATTTTTTACGTGGTTCACTGTATTTTTATAATCAACCAAATATCGATTCAATGGCTCCTATCATAAATTTTATTAAAAAAGATATTGAGCACTTAATTGAAACTTTTGCATGGAAAAATTATGTTTAACATTAAAATTTTATAATAAATTATAATTTTAAACTTAAATTGGGCTTACTCATAAAGAAATATGTTGATAAAGATGTTCTTTTGGGTTTATGGGACATTACCGAAAATTATGACATTTTATTGAATTCTCTTAGCCTGGATGAGAATGATTTCACCAAACTAAATAGTTTTAAAAACCTTAACCGCAAACTCGAATGGTTAAGTGTTAGGCGTTTACTATATGAACTTACAAGATCGAATAATAAAATTATTTATAATTCGGAGAATAAACCTTTTTTATCAAACAATACTTATAATATAAGTATATCACATTCTAAAAACTTCACTTCAATTTTATTAAGTAAAACTAAACGAGTTGGAATTGACTTAGAATTTATGTCGCATCGAATTAATAAAATAGAACATAAATTTATTAACGAAAATGAGCATATTACAAAAAATCCTGACCTGTTAAAATATCATCTTTATATTTATTGGTGTGCAAAAGAAGCATTATATAAATTAAATGATAAACAGGATATTAATTTTAAGGATAATATAACCATTGAATCGTTCGAACCTACTGTGTGTGGTCAGGTAAAAGGAAAAGTACATACTCAAAATATTAACGAGGAATTTGATCTTAATTATTTCAGGTTAAATAACTATATTATTGCCTGGTGCTGTAAATAAAATTATTATGATATTAGAAAATATAAAATATAAATTAAAAAAAGAAAAACTTTTTTCCCTTTTAATTGATCCGGAAAAATACAATGCAAATACTCTTAAAAAAACTATCCAAATTGCAAATGAAAATAAGGTAGACTATTTCTTTGTTGGAGGAAGTTTAATATCAGATAAAATTGATAATACTATAAATATTATTAAAAAGAACAGCCAAATTCCTGTTTTATTATTTCCAGGGAGTTACCTCCAAATCTCTGATAAAGCCGATGGTATACTATTCATTTCTTTAATATCCGGCAGAAATCCTGATTATTTAATCGGTAATCATGTTATTGTTGCCCCGTTATTAAAAAAAACCAAATTAGAAGTTATTCCAACAGGGTATATATTGGTTAATGGAAAAAGAATTACATCGGTAGAATATATGAGCAACACAACTCCAATTCCTCCGGAAAAACTCGATATTATTATTGCAACAGCCCAAGCAGGTGAAATGCTAGGACTAAAACTAATTTATCTTGAAGCTGGAAGCGGCGCTGAAGAACCTGTTAATTCTAAAATTATTTCAAATGTGAAAAAAAATATCGAATTGCCTTTAATTGTTGGAGGAGGATTAAGAACTCCAAAAGAAGTGGATAGAATTCTTAGAGCAGGAGCCGACATGGTAGTAATTGGCAATGCTGTTGAAAACAATATTCAACAATTAATTAATTTATGTAAAACAACTAAAAAATTTTAATTATAAATATGCAATAATTTCTTTTTCAAATGGTTATTTTTATTGTATAATATGTTTTTTTAAATATTTTTTAATAAATTTATATAAGTAATTAAGTATGTAAATTTTCAAATAAAATGAAAAGAAATAAGTTTGACAAGAAATCTAAAAAAAATTATTATGATGAGGATGATGATATCCTGAAACCAAAGAAACAATCTTTAAAGAAAAAGCATGGACAGAAAAATAAAAAATTTTCGTATGATGACTTTGATGAGTATGACGAATCTGATTTCTTTGATGATTATTCTGATAATGAGTATTATTCGGATGATGAAATGGAAAACTACTATGATGAAGACGAAGAAGAATATTAAGGTTTTACATATTTAAGTAACTAACTTTCTTCAATATTATTTTTTAAGGTAAAAACCTGAATTATAAATTTTAAAATTATCAGGTAATTTTACCACAATCTAGGATCACTATACTGGTAGATAATATCTATCTTTTCGGATAATGAAATTAATCCGGGATTTATACCTGGTTTCCCTTCGGGAACATCTGTGTGTAACTTTTTAAAATATTCAAACCAATAAGAATGGATTTTACCTGTTAAACTGTCGATATAAGTCATTGGTTTTAAATCAAAAACAGGAATTTCGTTATTTGCTTTTTTAAATGCTTTATAAATTAATTCCGAGCAATAATACCCATCACTTTCTAAGTTAAATGTTTCATTATATGGCTTTCCAATTGCATTTTTAATATATTTTAGAGCAGAAGGAATTATTTTTTGATATTCTTTTTTTAATCTTCCGACAAAAACTTTTGGTTTATCTTCTCTATCGCAATTTCTTAATAAAAAACTATTTAAGTTATTTTTAACAACACCGTCAGGCAAAGCTTCAACTATATAATAATCTGAATTACAAAATTCTATTATTATACCAATATGATCAAATTTTGCTCCGCAAAAACCTTTTGTAACATCCTTAATTGCTTCGCCTAACCTGTCCGATCCAGAATCCTGAAATAATAAATCTCCTGGTAATAATTTAAAATCATTTAGATTAATATTCACTATTGTTGTTTTAAGATAAAATCAATATAATTATCACCTCGTAAAAACCCATTTCTTATAAGTAGAAAGATTAGCATCGAAATGATAACCATCTTTGTCAAAAAATTTTAACTCTTCCGGATTTTCTATTCTATTTTTTATTATAAAATTACACATCATTCCCCTGGCTTGCTTTACATATATAAAAATTGTCTTATACTCACCGTTTTTAAATTCTTTAAATACCGGTGCAATAATTTCAGCCTTTAATCTTTTTTCATTGACTGCTTTAAAATATTCATGAGATGCCAGATTAATAATAATATTTTTATTTCTTTCTTCTAATTTTTTATTAATAGAATCTGTAATTTTATTATTCCAAAATTTATATAGATTTTCAAAATTTTTTACAGGTAAATTAGTCCCCATCTCAAGCCGGTAAGGCTCAATTAAATCAAGAGGTCTTAAAATACCATATAATCCCGAAAGTATAAATAAATTCTTCTGTGCAAATTCAAACTCTGCTTTTGAGAATGTTTTGGCTTTTAGTTTTTGAAAAACTTCGCCATTAAAAGCTAATATTGCTTCTTTCGAATTTTC
>JAFGQQ010000079.1 GCA_016935595.1 Bacteroidales bacterium | reverse complement strand
TCGTTATGGGATACAACATTGAATTTGAATCAGGTAAAAGCTTTAATGTTCCAGGTATTGGAAGTATGTAATTACGATGAAGATATGTATGATGGATTAAATATGTCTAATTTAAGGTTTTATAGTAACTTCGATTATAGTAATAATGCTGAAAATATTATAATTTCTAATAATTTCTTAAATAATGGGTGTCTGCGCAATAACACCACCATTTCTAATCAGGTGCCTTTTGATAACTGGTTTCCGGTTACAGATGAGAACTGGCATACAATATCTAATTGGTATTCGGAAAGCTTACCCGATTCGGCAAATCCCGGATTTGTTGTTTTAAATTCCGATACGGCAAAATTGAATGGTACCGATGCCAAATGTGACGGTTTGGTATTGAAGCAAAATGCAATTTTCAACACATTAAATGATGGTTCGAATAAATTATCTATTTTCGGAGATATTTATAATGCTGATATCATCTTAAATGCCTGCGAGGTTGGTAAAGTAGAATCCTATTCTTCTATTGAATTAAAGGATCAGGCTAGTAGCGATAATTATTCATTAGGAAATATAGCTTCAAATGCATTTCAGTCTACTGTTCTTTCGAAAGGATTAAGAGGTTTTTATTTTGATGATGACTCTTTTAAAAATATTTTATATACAAGTATTGATACGACTATTGATTTTGATTACGAAACAAATTCACCCAATTCTTATATTGATAATGACGGCGATTATTCGATATTATGGTGTGGCAATATACAATCGTCGATAGATGGAGGCATTACTTTTTATTTAACTACCGAAGGTATTTCGAATTTATATGTTAATGATTCTTTAATAATATCTTCTGAAAGCACATCTTTCCCTTTTGAAAATTCTGGAATAATTAATTTAACTGCTAGTCAATGGTATGTTTTGATATTGACATACAGTGAGAATAGCGGATCAGGATCAGTGAGTTTGGAATGGGAATATTCAGGGCAATCACGTCAATTTATACCCGCAGAATATTTAAGGCCTTTTACTGGAACAATTGAGTAGGTTAAGCTGCTTTAAGACGTTTAATATTAGCTTTTTCTATTTTGCTTTTAGCATATGGTAAGTCAACAACAATCTCATTTACTTCCTGGGAAGGCAAATCGAACATGGCATCAATCATAATTGCTTCGCAAATTGATCTTAAGCCCCTTGCACCGAGTTTAAATTCAATGGATTTATCAACAATATAATTTAAAACTTCAGGCTGGAATGCAAGATCAATTTTATCCATTTTGAATAGTTTTAGATATTGTTTGATAATAGAGTTTTTCGGCTCTGTTAGAATGTCCCTTAATGCTTCTCTGTCTAAAGGATTTAAATAAGTTAAAACAGGTAATCTGCCTATAATTTCAGGTATTAAACCATATGCTTTTAAATCTTGCGGGGCAATATATTGCAAAAGGTTATCACGGTCAATTAATTCCGTTTTTTTCTTGGCATTATAGCCAACAACCTGGGTATTTAAACGTTGGGCTATTTTTTTTTCAATTCCGTCAAATGCACCTCCGCAAATAAATAAAATATTTTTTGTGTCAATTGATATCATTTTTTGGTCGGGGTGTTTCCTGCCACCCTGTGGTGGCACGTTCACAATTGATCCTTCAAGAAGCTTCAACAATCCCTGCTGCACACCTTCGCCTGATACGTCTCTCGTTATTGAAGGATTATCACCTTTTCGGGCAATTTTATCAATTTCATCAATAAAAACAATCCCTTTTTCAGTGGCTTCAACATTATAATCGGCAACTTGTAATAAACGTGATAAAATGCTTTCGATATCTTCACCAACATAACCGGCTTCTGTTAAGATTGTTGCATCAACTATGGTGAAAGGCACATGAAGCATCTTTGCAATAGTTCTGGCTAATAATGTTTTTCCAGTTCCGGTTTCACCAACCAGAATTATATTTGACTTTTCAATTTCAATGTCCTCATCACCATATTTTCTTCCCTGCATTAACCTTTTATAGTGATTATAAACTGCTACTGAAAGAAATTTTTTTGCATCTTCCTGTCCTATAACATACTGATCTAAGAATGCTTTGATTTCATTAGGTTTCATTAATTTTAACTGGTCGACATCGAAATTTTTCTTTTTCCTGGTTTCTTCCTGGATAATGTCATATGCCTGCTCAACACAACTATTGCAAATATGCCCAGAAACCCCGGCAATCAGGAGTTCTACTTCTTTTTTATCTCGACCACAAAATGAACAACGATCCATAAATTATTTTTTTAACAAAGATATATCAATTTTTGCTAAAAATTCAAAAAATATTGAATTATAAGCAATTAGTTTATTTTTTCTTTTCTTTATGTAACACCTCATCTATCATTCCATATTCCTTTGCTTCATCAGCGGTCATCCAGAAATCCCTGTCTGCGTCTTTTTCAACCTGTTCAAACGATTTTCCTGAATGATCGGCGATTATCATGTATAATTCTTTTCTTAATTTTAATATTTCCCTTGCTGTAATTTCTATATCAGAAGCAGGTCCCTGCGCTCCGCCCATGGGTTGATGGATCATAATCCTTGAATGAGGCAAAGCTGATCGTTTTCCTTTTTCCCCGGCAGTTAATAATACTGCGCCCATTGAGGCTGCCATTCCGGTACAGATAGTTGCTACGTCGGAACTTAAATATTGCATGGTGTCGTATATTCCCAATCCTGCATGAACAGAGCCACCAGGAGTATTAAAGTAAATTTGGATGTCTTTGGTTGGATCAGTCGAATCGAGAAATAACAATTGAGCTTGAATAATATTAGCAACATCATCATAAATTGGAACTCCTAAAAATATGATTCTGTCCATCATTAATCTTGAAAAAACATCCATTTGAGCAACGTTTAATTGTCGTTCTTCAATAATTGTGGGAGAGATATAACTATTATACATCGAGTTATATGTTTCAAGGGCTAAACTGCTAATACCCATATGTTTATTAGCATATTTTTTAAATTCATCTTTTAATTCCATATGTTTAAATGTTAATTATGTTGTTGATATTTAATCATTTTCTTTTGCAGAGGGTCATTAGCTATTTAATAATTCCCTCGTTGAGGGTTTCATGATAAATAATATTAATGTTTTTATTTATTTTCAAACAGTTTATAAAAATCTTCTTTTGTAATTTCTTTGTCATCAATTTTTACCGATTCTTTTATAAAGTTAACTACTTTTTCCTCATATTTTTTCTCATTTAGCCTATTTTTTTCATCATCCTTTTTTAATAAGTCTTTAGTATAATTTTCAATATATTCGTTTTCAATATTTAAAATTCCATATTGATTAAACTGGCTTATTACATGTTCGCGTGCAATTTCAAATAACTCTTTCTCACTAACTTTGATATCATTTTCTTTTATTATTTTATTTTTAATGAGCTGCCATTCCAAATCTTTTTCAAATAAGGGGAATTCTTTTTCAATTTGTTCATCTGTAAGTTTTTCTTTATTGATTGCTTTAATCCATCTTTTTAAAAAATCTATGGGTAATTCAATTTTATTTTTATTTATAATTAAATCTTTAATATCAAGCAATAACTTATAATCACTTTGATGCTTGAAATTTTTTAATAAATCATTAATTATTTTGTTTCTGAATTCTTCCTCTGTTTTAATAATATCTTTGCCAAATATTTTGTCAAATAGATCCTGGTTTAATTCTGCCTCCTGAAAATGATTTACCTCTTTTAAAGTTAGTTTAAAATCCGTATCAATTTGAGCTGCTTTTTCTTTTGTGATTTTTAATATACCAGCAATCTCCGTATCATTTGGGAAAGCTTTTTTTATATTAATAATCATTGAATCATTTATTTTTTTACCGATAAACAGATTTTTAATATTTTCTTCTTTAATTCTTTCGATGGAAAGAACAGAATTTTCTGTTTTTATTCCATTTTGTAATTCATTTCCTTCCTGGTCTAATTGCGATAAATCGGCTTTAATCATCTCATTCCCTGTTATACTTTCAACAGGTTTTAATGATCCAAAGCGCCTTGTATAATTTTTAATTGAATTTTCAATTAATTCATCATCAATTTTAATATTGTAGTATTTTAATTTATCTTTTTTCGGGATTTTTAACTCAAATTCTGGCTGCAGGGCAATATCAAAATCGAATTCAAAATTTTCCTGGTTTTCCCAGTTAATTTTTGAGGGTTGTTCAATTGAAGGTAATGGTTCGCCAAGAATTTTAAGATCCTCATCAATAATGAATTTAGATATTGTTTCTGATAATATTTTATTTATTTCTTCTTGCATAACAGGTAACCTGTACATTTTATTTATGATACCAATAGGAACTTTACCGGGCCTGAAACCAGGCATATTCGCTTTTTTACGGTAGTCTTTCAATACATTATTTACTTTTTCCTGGTAATCATTTTTTTCAATCAGTACTTTTATAACAGCATTCAATTCGTCAATATTTTCCTTTGAAATGTTCATTATAATAATATTTTATATACATATTAAATTTTAAAACCGCCAAAACATACGATAGGAGTCGTCAGTTTGAGCGGTTTTCGAAACGTGCGGATGAAGGGACTCGAACCCCCACGCCCGAAGGCACTAGATCCTAAGTCTAGCGCGGCTACCAATTACGCCACATCCGCATAATTTCCTGCAAATATATTCAATTTTTTATAATTAATTAAACAATCAATTGAAACCGGAAACGAAAAGGGAAGCAAATTTTTTTATCGAAGCTCGAAATTCTCTCCTAAATACACCTTTCTTACGTGTTCATCTTCAGCCAATTCGATCGATGTCCCCGATTTTAATATTTCACCTTCAAATAGTAGATATGCCCTGTCGGTTATAGATAATGTTTCATGAACATTATGATCGGTAATTAAAATTCCGATATTTTTATCTTTTAAATGAGACACTATTGATTGTATATCTTCAACAGCAATAGGATCAACCCCGGCAAACGGTTCATCTAAAAGAATGAAATTTGGTTTGAGAGCTAAAGCCCTGGCAATCTCGGTTCTTCTTCTTTCACCTCCTGATAACTGAATTCCCAAACTTCCCCTAATTTTATCAAGCCCGAATTCTTTTAATAAAGATTCTAATCTTTCCTTTTGTTCATCTTTCGATAATTTTGACATTTCCAAAATAGCCTTTATATTATCTTCTACACTTAATTTTCTGAAAACAGAAGCTTCCTGGGCTAAATATCCAATACCTTTTTGAGCTCTTTTATAAACGGGTTCTTTAGTAATATCTAAATCGTCAAGAAAAATTCTGCCACTATTTGGGGGGATTAATCCAACAATCATGTAAAATGTAGTTGTTTTACCAGCGCCATTCGGACCCAGAAGGCCAACAATTTCACCTCGTTCAACATCAATACAAACATTTTTAACCACTTCACGGTTTTTATATTTTTTAATCAGATTTTCAGTTTTTAATCTCATTTATTCAATTAGTTATAAAATCTTAACGAATTAATAGTAAAAATAGTTTAATTTTCTTGTTCTTTTGTAATTCTCTTCGATATATAAATTCCTGCTTCATAAAGTAAAATTAATGGCAAACATACTAAAATCTGGCTAAATATGTCGGGCGGAGTAATAATTGCAGACAAAATTAAAATTATAATTATAGAATGTTTTCTGTATTTTTTTAAAAAAGCGGGAGTTATTAATCCAACTTTACTTAGAAAATAAACAAATACAGGAAGTTCGAAGATTAATCCACATGCAAAACATACCGATGTAACAGTTGCAATGTAAGATCGTAGATTGATTTGATTTAAGACTTGTCCGCTAACTGAATATGATCCCAAAAAATGAACTGATAAAGGAACAATTAAGAAGTATCCAAAAAGAGTACCTAATATAAACAGAACAGATGTATATAAAACCGATCCTTTTGCATATTTTTTTTCTTTTGGATATAAAGCAGGCTGAACAAATTTCCAGAATTCGTACATGATATATGGAAAAGCAACAATTAGACCTGCAAATAAAGATACTATTATATGGGTTGAAAATTGTCCTGCCATATTTATGTTGATAATTTGAAATGGGAGAGAATTTATACATAATTTTTGTATGTTTACTAAATCTCCTAATTTACATAGCATTTTATTGGTCCAGAATTCCGGATTTTTTGGTAATAGTATTATTTCATCAAATATAATTTTATGAAAAATAAAAGCAACAACTGAAAAAATCATTACTGCAATTATAGATCTTATTAGGTTCCACCTTAATTCTTCAAGGTGTTCAAGAAATGTCATTTCTTTATTTTTATTTTGAGCCATTTAGATTTTAAATACTGATCGAATAAATAAATAAAAAAAGGAAATATAAATGAAAAAAAATCGTAAATTTAAATATAAAGACAAAAATATTTAGAAACTCTTAAAACTATTTAACGTAAAATAATTTTCATTTTATAACAAAAAATAGCATATTTATCATAAAATTTTGTACATTCATGTAAATTTTACAAATCAATTTTGATTTACATAATTTTTGTATAAGTGAATAATTTTTTCTACGGAGGGTAAGATAAAATTATGAAAATTGAATCTGAAGTTTCGCTGCACGAGGTCCTGAAAAAATATTTTGGATTTGACAATTTTAAGGGGAACCAGGAAGAAATAATTTTAAATGTCCTTGAAGGTAAACATTCCTTTGTTTTAATGCCAACAGGAGGAGGAAAATCTTTGTGTTATCAGCTTCCAGCCGTTATTTTAGAAGGCACTGCAATAGTAATTTCCCCGCTTATTGCTTTAATGAAGAATCAGGTTGACAATATGAGGAGTTTTAGTACAGAGGACGGAATTGCACATTTTTTGAATTCATCGCTTACTAAAACTGAAATTTTAAGAGTTAAACAAGATGTTATCGATGGCAGGACGAGGTTATTATATGTGGCACCTGAATCATTGACAAAAGAAGAAAATATTAAATTTTTGAAAAGTGTCAAGGTTTCATTTTATGCTATTGATGAAGCTCATTGTATTTCGGAATGGGGTCATGACTTCAGGCCAGAGTATAGAAGAATAAGACCTATGATAAACCAGATAGGAGAAGCACCAATAATAGCATTAACTGCAACAGCCACTCCAAAGGTACAACACGACATACAAAAAAATCTTAATATTCAAAATGCTGCTATTTTTAAAGATTCATTTAACCGGCCAAATTTGTATTATGAAGTAAGGCCCAAAATAAAAGCCACTAAAGAAATAATAAAAATTATAAAAAATAACCCGGGAAAATCGATGATTATTTATTGTTTGAGCCGGAAAAAGGTTGAGGAATTGGCTGAATCTTTGCAAGTAAACGGCATAAAAGCTCTTCCGTATCATGCAGGAATGGATTCGGCTACTAGAACAAGAAACCAGGATATGTTTCTTATGGAAGCTGCTGATATAATTGTTGCTACTATTGCGTTTGGTATGGGTATTGATAAACCCGATGTCAGGTTTGTGATTCATTACGATATCCCAAAAAGCCTTGAAGGATATTATCAGGAAACCGGAAGAGCGGGCCGAGACGGTGGAGAAGGAAAATGTATAACTTTTTACAGGTATAAAGACATTCAAAAGCTTGAGAAATTTATGCAGGGCAAACCTATTGCAGAACAGGAAATTGGAAAACATTTATTGTTAGAGATGGTTGCTTATGCCGAATCTTCGGTTTGCAGAAGGAGAACTTTGCTTCATTATTTTGGCGAAGATTATACTGAATATAATTGCCAGGCTTGCGATAACTGTTTGCATCCAAAGGAACAATTCGAAGGCATGGATTATATTATCCAAGTAATTGAAGCAATTTTGGAGGTTAAAGAAAAATTCAAAGCTGAACATATTGCTAATATTTTATCAGGAATTAAAAATGCGGCAATCAGGTCATATAAGCATGATAAATTACAGATGTTTGGTACAGGTAAAGAAAAAGACACCAAATTTTGGAATGCAGTGATCAGGCAAGCTCTTATTGCCCACTATATTGATAAAGAGATAGAAAATTACGGAGTTTTAAAAATTAGTAAGAAAGGAAGAGAGTTTTTAAATAAACCTGTTTCACACATGTTAACCCAAGATCATGATTATGATGCATTTGATAGTGAAACAGACGGATTAAAAGGAGTCGGGACTGCAGCACTTGACAATGAATTGTTCATAATATTAAAAGACTTACGTAAAAAGATTGCTAAACAATTGAATCTACCTCCGTTTGTAATTTTTCAGGATCCTTCATTGGAGGATATGGCTACTATTTATCCAATTACATTGGAAGAATTACAATCATGTCAGGGTGTAGGAGTTGGAAAAGCGCAGCGTTATGGAAAAGAATTTGTTGAATTAATTAACAAATACGTTGAAGAAAAAGAAATTGTGCGTTCGCAAGACATGGTGGTTAAGTCGGTTGTGAATAAATCGGGAATGAAGGTTTATATTATTCAAAGCATTGACCGGCAAATGTCTCTTGACGATATTGCAAATGCTAAAAACTTAGATATGGGTCAATTACTCGACGAAATTGAAGCAATTGTTAATTCAGGAACAAAACTTAATCTCGATTATTATATTAATCAAGTAATTGACGAAGACCGGCAAGAAGAAATATTTGACTATTTTAGAGAAGATGCAGAAAATGAGTCTGTTGAAGCAGCATTACAGGAATTAGGCGAAGATGATTATTCTGAAGAAGATATCAGGTTAATGAGAATAAAATTCCTGTCGGAGTTTGGTAATTAGGTTTGAATTGTTTTTTGTTGCTTGTTAAAAAAATATTACGTGAAGATGTATATATATTCAAAAATTATATTGATCATAATATGAAAAATTTTTGTTCTTATATTTTATAAAAAGCTTATAAATTCTTAAATTTACATAATAAGAAATTAAAAAATTAAAAATATGAAAAGGTTTGTCATAATTAGTTTCGGTTTGTTTATAATAGGTTTTCTTTTACTAGGAAAATCTTGGCAAATGACTTATGAAAGTCATGGATTAATTGCAGATGATATTAATAAAATGAAATTAACAAATTATATGGATCCCGGGCCTTCAGGATATAATCAAGTATGGGACTTTTCAGAACTTGTTATTAAAAAAGATTTTGAAGGCTATATTAATAATTCAGTATATTCTAAGAATTATAATACTTTATTGAAAACAAATGTTGTTCTAAAAGAATTTTCAAATGAATTTTATTTTAAGGGGGATAAAAAGTCATTGGAGTTATATGGTGTTGCTGTAAACGGGAATATGATTATGGAATATGAGAAACCATTTGTAAAAATGAAATATCCGTTTGGATATGGCGACTTTTTTTCGGGATCATATTTTGGTAAATATATTACCGGTAGCACAAATAGTGAAATAGATGGCATTTATTCTGTTGAAGCAGATGGATATGGAACTATAATTTTACCAAATAATGTTAGAATAGACAATGTATTAAGAGTAACTACTATTCGTTCTTATTCAAGAGACGTTAAAAATTCAGGTTATGAAATTAAATATACAACCACCAGGTTCTATGCTGAGGATTATCGTTTTCCATTGGTTGTATTTATAAAGAATGAATATACATCTGGCACTAAAGTTAACGTATCCTATCAGGCAGCCTATAATAATGATATTTCATATCTATTAAGCCCAACTTCAATAAAAGAAGAAAATTTAAATATTTCCGGTTTAAATCTTTACCCGATTCCTTTTAAGGAAATTTTAAATATTGATTATAATTTGGATAAAGATAGCAGGATTAACATTGAAGTTTATAATGTTATAGGAGAAAAAATATATTCCATACTAGATGAATTTAAAACAGCTGGAAATTATAATCTTCAATTTTCGTTTAAAGAACATGGAATCCTAGCAGGCACTTATTATATTAAGTTCAATAGCGATGGTATACAAACTACACGGAAAGTAATTGCACAATAACAATACATATAAGTAAAATATTAATATCCGGGTTGAAAATTGAGCCCGGATTTTTTATTTGTAAAATTTGGCTAGGGGGCTAACCTCGTTATCGACCAGTCATTTCCTTGTTTTTTATATAAGATTCGATCGTGTAATCGGTTTGGCCTGCCTTGCCAAAATTCGAAAGACGTTGGAATAACCGAATATCCACCCCAGTTTGGAGGCCTGTTTATTTGCATTTTTGCATACCTTTCATCAAATATTTTATGTAATCCTTCAAGATAGGCTCTGTCAGGAATTTCTTTACTCTGTGGAGATGCCCAGGCTGTTATTTTATATTCCTTAGGTCTTGAATTAAAATATTCATCTGATTTTTCAGCAGATGTTTTTTCGGCTTTACCTTCAATTCTTACCTGTCTTTCTAATTCGGGCCAGAAAAACAGGAGTGAAACAAATGGATTTTGTTCGATCTGCAAAGCTTTTTTGCTTTCATAGCTGGTATAGAATTGCAATGAATTATTTTCAATTCCTTTTAGTAATACTAATCTTGAAGAGACTTTTTTATCTGAACCTGCTGTTGATAAAGCCATTGTTGTTGGTTCGTTAACATTTTCTTTAATGGCAACATTAATCCAATTCTCAAATTGTTTGAAAGGATTCTTATGAATATCATTAATAGACAGTCCTAAATATTGATATTCTTTTCTTATATCGGATAATTTTTTCAAAATTGATACTTACATATAAATTTATATCAAATATCAATATTTTTTTGCAAAATTAATTCGAAAGTATCAAGATTTAAACAGCATAAATTTCCTAATTGTGTATAATCATAAATTTTGTGCGGTTTATTATAGACACATCCATTATCCAAAGGAATAATTTGTTTTTTTTCGATAATTGCTTTTTGAATTTCAACCAAATATACTGGTTGATGCCCATGAATTAATTTTTTATTTTTTAAGTGATTATTATCTGCTTCAGGATTTCGGATCTCAAGCATGGCAACATAATTTTTGAATGGATCAGGATTTTTAAAATCGAAACCGGCATGTACAATAAAATAATCATCAAGTTCAACAAAATAAGTCAATTCATTAAAAAAAATGTAATATTTTTTTTTAATGTTATTATTTTCATCCAGTAAATGCTGACTTTTATTCATTTTCATAACATAATATGAGAAAGTGTCCCGATCATACTCTTTATCGGCATTTAATATATTTTGTTCATGATTACCACGTAAAGTAAATATATTATATTTTTTTTCTTTTAATTCTAAAATATAGTCTATCACACCACAACTATCAGGGCCTCTGTCAATATAATCGCCTAAAAAATAAAGTTCATCATTTTTTGTAAGATTAATTTTGTTTTCGATAAGTTCTTTAAGGGTTTTTGAGCATCCATGAATATCCGATATTACAAACCTTCTTTTTCCATCAAGTGTCATAAACTACCCAAAAAAATTATTGAATTCATTTAAAATATTGCTTTCAGGCTCATGTCGAGACTTTGAATTTGGTGGGTTAATGCACCAACCGAAATATAATCTACTCCACATTTGGCATATTCCCTTATATTTTCAAGGGTAATATTTCCTGATGATTCGATTTTAGTTTTTCCATTGATAAGTTCAACAGCCTTTTTTGTATTTTGAATATTAAAATTATCAAGCAAAATAATATCAATTCCGCCAAGTTTTATTAAAGTTTTCACATCTTTCAGATTACGTGCTTCAATTTCAATTTTCAGATTTTTATTATGGTTATTAAGATATTCATGCACAGTTTTAATTGCATTTTCAATTCCACCGGCAAAATCAATATGATTATCTTTGATTAATATCATATCGAATAAACCCATCCTGTGGTTTTTACCTCCCCCAATTTTAACAGCTTCTTTTTCCAGTAAACGCATTCCAGGAGCAGTTTTTCGAGTATCCAGGATTTTTGTATTCAATCCTTTAATTTTTTTGACATACTGGTTGGTAATTGTGGCTATTCCGCTCATCCTTTGAATAGTATTTAACACAAGTCTCTCTGCTGTTAAAATAGAAATTACTCTTCCTTCCACAATAAACGCAATGTCACCAATTTTTATTTTATCGCCATCATTTATTAATGGTTTAAATTGCAGTGTATTATCAACTTTAAAAAATATTCTTTTTGCGATATCAATACCGGCAAAAATACCATTTTGCTTAACTAATAATTCAGCCTTTCCTTTTTTGGTATCAGGAATACAAGCTAATGAGGTATGGTCACCATCTCCAATGTCTTCGGCTAATGCATTTTCTAAAAAATTATTAATGTATTCTTCCCGGTTCTCAATTATTATCATATTGAATACGCAGTTGATGAATAAATGAATTATTTTCTATTTCTTTTAAATATATGGTTACCCGGAATTTTTTTTCTGAGCTGTTAAATTCACAAATTGCGTACCTGCTTCCTTCTTTACCGCCCTGATGGATGACCTGAAAATTTATAGGAGGATTTTTTAAAAAGAAATCTGCAATGATCTGTTCTGCTTGAATCTTACTGTAAATTCCTTCATTATCGAGGATAGTCATTTCAATAGTAATATTGAAATATTTAGATAATTCTTTTGAATTCCCATTCTTAAAGGCATTTATTATTTCGTTTGGTATATTATTTGCTAATATTCCATAACTATAATTATTAATTGAAATAATTACACAAATAATTAAAATTACTTTAAATAATTTCATGATTTTTTCAATTAAGTTTATATTACAACTAATTTTATATTTTAAAATAAGATAACAATATTTAATCCAAATTTACAAATATTATACTTTATATTCAGATATTAAATGAAAGTATTATTATATCAGGTAGGAAAAACTAAAATTAGTTATATTGAACAAGGGATTAATGATTATGCAAAAAGAATTTCTAAATATATTCCTTTTAAAATAATAACTTTACCTGATATGAAATATTCTAAAAACCAGTCGGTTGAAATTTTAAAAATCAGGGAAAGTGAAAACATTAAAACAAAATTAAAAAATACTGATTATGTCATTCTTTTAGATGAAAGAGGCAATCAATATAATTCTGTTGATTTTTCGAGATTCATCCAGGATAAATTATCTTGTTCCAAGCAGCAATTGGTTTTTATTATAGGTGGAGCTTATGGCTTTTCCGAAGAACTGTATCAGTATTCAGATAAGAAAATATCAATTTCTAAAATGACCTTTTCTCATCAATTATTCAGGTTAATTTTCCTTGAACAATTATTTCGCGCATTTACAATAT
>JAFGQQ010000078.1 GCA_016935595.1 Bacteroidales bacterium | reverse complement strand
TGAAAAAAAACAAATATAAATTATTAATGTATTCCTTGCCTTTTTCATATATACAATTAATCCCGATAAATTTAAGAATTAAAATTAAGGTTTTAAACTAAATTTTAATTAAGGATTTCAAAATAAACAATATTATTAAACGGTTTAAAGGATGAGGATGCATGAAATTAAATAGCATTGACTCTCTTCTGATTTCTATCAGGATTATGTCAAATCATTTTAAAAACCATTCCGATATAGATTGAGACTCGAAAACCAATGAAACCTGCATATATTAAATTATGTTACCTGCTTTGCTTATATATTATGGCTCTATTCCTAATATTAATAAAGGAACTGGTGGATTATTTCTACCATGTCGGAGAACATTATAAACTTCTCCTTCATAATATGCAACACCACTACTCATTTTAGATTGCATTTTTTTTGTTGGTAATACTTCAATCCCAAGATTAATAACCCCACCTGAATAAAATAACAAGTGTTTTACAAATAAGTCAAATGCCACAAAAGCATATTTGCCAAACTGGATTTCAACAGCTATCTGGTCTTTAACAAAATCAGTTTGTTTGTATGATGATATAGGATCTTTTATCCCTTTGGAAATAAGAAAATCTTTTTGTTGGGCATAAGGTAACATAATTAATTCGGGCAAAATCTTTTGGTCAGTTGCAATGTAATACTGATAGCGGCTTTCATTCCAACCAAGTTTATTGAATTTATTATTAAATGCTTTGTTAAGTTCAATTGGACTATAGAGCATTTTCCCAGTCATGGTTTTTTCCTTACTTTTCTTCGTCATAAAATCAATTGCATCAATGCTTTGAATAGTATCAAATATCTCTTTGTAAAGTTTTTTATGATGAACGATTAGATATTCTTCACCGTTTAGATGTGAGTATTTCTGGGATATTTTCATTATACAATTTTAATATTAACATTATTTCCATTTGCAAATTCAAATTCTTGCCATTCTATTGGTATTTGAGCAACTTTATCTTTTCCGGCTGGAACATGGATAGGCTTATTAACAGACCGAATTTTTAAATTTCCATTATTATAGTCTTTAATTCTATTTAGAGCAACATTACAATATAATTCTTCCTTTTCTATGCCTATTGCATTTCGGTTATTTTTAATGGAAGCAATAATTGTCGAGCCAACTCCGGCAAATGGATCTAAAACCCAACTATTTTCATTTGTCAAGGCAAGCACACACCTTTCAACTAATTCAATTGGATATTGACATGGATGTTCTGTTTTTTCAGGATGGTTAGATTTCACATTCGGAATATCCCATAATTCTGCTTCCCAATCCTGTGCAACTATTTCCCAAATATCACTTGGGTTTTTTCCAAGTGGATTTCCCGATGGTAATCCCTTTTTGGGACCTTTAAAATGTCTTTTACCTGGATATTTTGAGGGAACCCTAACTTTGTCAAGGTTAAAAATATATTTGTCTGTTTTACTGAACCATAATATAGTCTCGTAACGACCACTAAAACGATTACTTGCATGCAGCCCATGTCCAAAATGCCAAATTATTCTATTTCGAAGCTTTAATCCAAATTTTTTAAATATTTGATAATAGAAAATATCCAGAGGAAAAACTTCTCCTTTGTTTACATAATTACCGACTTGCCAACATAAATTTCCCATTTCAGACAATGTTCTAACAAGTTCAGTTATGATTTCTTCCTGCGTCTCAAGATATTTTTCGATACTTGTTTTGGTTTCATACGATTTGCCGACATTATATGGAGGAGAAGTTATAATTAGGTCGAATTTGCCATTTTCAATACCTTTCAGCACATCTAAACAATCTCCTTTTTTTATAAAATATTTTATATTTGGATTTATATAATCAATTATAGGTTCTTTTGTTTTCATAGTTAAACATTACATGCATTACAAAAGTATAAAAAGAGAATACATTATAGAATATAAAAAAAAGGAAAATTATCATATTTTATTTAACATGCTGTCTTCGGAAACATTTCAAGGCATTGCAGGCAAATGAATGGCAGTATTTATTGTACCAGCCACTCTTTTGCTTCGTTTATTGAATTAAATGGTTTTATACCCAGGTTGGTAAACAGATTAATTCCTTTTAATAATACCTCTTTTAAACCTGTAACACCAACTACAGCCTCTTTTTTAATAAATGGTTTTTCGATTTTCCCATCTTCTCTCATCCTTTGTACCATTTTCTGACTGGCAAATGAACCTGTTACATCTACTAATATCAAAAGGTCCTTTCCGGCACCTAATATAAATTGCCTGATTTCGTCCAATTCTTTTAAAAATTTATCTTCTTCATGATGGCTTACCTTGGTGTAATCAAGAAAAATAATTTTCTTTCCTTTATAAACTTCAACTTTTACCCTGTTTGTCATAATTTAACACTTGTATTTTTGTTATTATTTCTATTTACCTTAATTTGAGCCATTGTGTATTCAGACTGGGCTGTAATAGTATAACTGGGGTTTACACCAATATTTCCCTGTATTACAGAACCATCGGTAATATACATATTTGGATATCCGAAAACTTTAAAATATTTATCTACTACTCCGTTATGAATATTATCGCCCATAGGGCAACCTCCTAATATATGCGCAGTTGATGGGATATTAAACAATATTTCGGCAGTTGAATTTTGGGGAATAGCATTTACTTTTTTAGCAAAACGTGTCATTACCTCCTGCCCTATTGGAATATATGCATTTACCTTCTTGTCTCCATCGTTCTTTATGGTTAATTTTTTTCGCAGAATACCTTTTTTTAAAGTCATTTGCATTGCATTGTCGAATGTTTGCATCACTAAAAATATAACTGTGTTTTTGGCCCAATTGCGGTTAAAAACCATTTTTAAAAAACGGATTGGATGAAATAGTATTTTGCACAGAAATGCAAGAGGCCTAAAAAATTTTGGAGTAGTCATATTTGTAGCAAGTGTTAGCAAATATTTCATCACATTTGATCCATCCGGATATTTTACAATTTCGATATAAGTTTTATTATCGGGTTTAAATATGGAACTAATGGCAATACCATTATTAAGTTTGGTATTTGCAAAACTAGCAGTACAAAGGGTTTCGGAATTTGTTCTTAAACAATGCCCTAATTTATCGCTAATGCCGGTTAATGTTTTATAGGTATATTTTTGGTTTAACAGAAGGCTTAATGTACCTAAAACACCACCGGCAAAAACTATTCCTTTGCTTTTAAATACATTTTTAATTCCTTTTGTAGTTCCGGAAGTATGAACATAATAAACATCATCAATAAATTCAATTTTCCAGGCTTTGGTTTCAGTAACAAGAATATTTCCATTCTTTTCGGCAAAATAAAGGTAATTTTTATCCAGTGTATTTTTTGCATTTTCACGGCATCCCACCATACAACCGGCGCATTCGGTACAAGGTTTTCGCAGGGGGCCGTTGCCATCAAAATACGGGTCAGTCTCTTCTTTTAATTCATTGTAATAAACACCAACATAAACATTATCAAATGAATATTCTTTATCCAAATCTTTTGCAACATCCTGAAGGATTTTATCTTCTGTATAAAACTTATTTAATTTAGTTCTTCCCAGCATTTTTCCAGCTTTATCATAATAAGGTTTTAGAACATCTTTCCATGAATTAAATTGGTTCCACTGCTTATTATTAAAAAAATCATCGGGAGGGAACATAAGTGTATTCGCATAAACAAGGCTGCCACCACCTACTCCCACACCGCTAAGAATAAATGCATGCTTAAACAAATCGAGCCGTTGAATACCATAAAAACCAACCGCAGGCATCCATAAGTATTTTTTTAAGTTCCAGTTTGTTTTCGGAAAATCCTCAGAATTATATCTTTTTCCTTTTTCTATGGTAAGCACCTTA
>JAFGQQ010000477.1 GCA_016935595.1 Bacteroidales bacterium | reverse complement strand
AGCAGTGAGGAGTGAATATTTCAGATTTTTTGAGATATGCCCTGGAAGATAATTTAAAGGTAATTAATCCATTACCAGGGGAATTATGTTCTTAAATAAGTATTTATCTTTTCAGCAGCCTGCCTGCCTGAAAAGATAGCCCGTACTACAAGACTTGCACCTATAGCAGCATCACCGGCAGCAAATACTTTCTTATTGCTGGTTTGAAAATTTTCGTCAATTTTTATATTTCCCCGGCCATCAAGTTCGATTTTTAATTCTTCTATTAAACCTTTATGAACAGGATGTACAAAACCCATTGATAATAACACAAGGTCAGTTTCAATAATTTGGTTTGTATTTTCAATTTCCTTCATAATCAACTTTCCATCAGAATTTTTAATCCACTCAACCGATACTACCTCAATTTGCTTTAAAGTCCCGTTTTCTCCTATAAAACGCTTGGTAGCAAGGCTCCATTTCCTTTCGCAGCCTTCTTCATGTGAAGACGAAGTTTTTAATGTATTTGGCCAGTGAGGCCAGGGATTATTTTCTGTCCTGTTAACAGGAGGTTGTGGCAAAATTTCAATCTGTGTTACTTTTTTTGCTTTTTGTCTTATTGCAGTTCCGACACAATCACTTCCGGTATCGCCGCCACCAATAACAACAACGTTTTTGTTTTCGGCATATATTCGTTCATACATTGAGAATTCCTGTCCGTTATTTCTTTTATTTTGCTGAGTAAGATAATCCATAGCAAAATGGATACCAGTCAACTCCCTGCCTTCAACAATTAGGTCACGTGGTTGCATTGCCCCAATTGTAAGGCATACGGCATCAAATTCAAGTAGCACATCCTCGCCTTTAACATCAACACCAATGTTTCTGTTACAAACGAATTTAATTCCTTCCTCTTCAAAAACCTTTATCCTTCTATCTATTATTTTTTTATTTAATTTAAAATCGGGTATTCCATAACGGAGTAAACCACCAATTTTATCATCTTTTTCGAGTACAACCACGGTATGTCCCATACTGTTTAAGCGGGCAGCTACTGATAATCCGGCAGGCCCTGAACCAACTACAGCCACCTTTTTACCAGAGCGTATTGCAGGAGGCTTTGGTATAACATACCCATCAATAAATGCCCTCTCAACAACAGCCGCTTCATTCTCCCGAATTGTAACAGCATCGGTATTTATGGACAACACACATGATTTTTCACAAGGGGCAGGGCAAACACGGCCTGTAAATTCAGGCATATCATTTGTTGAATGTAAAATTTCGCTTGCTTCTTTTATTTTACCGCGGTACAAAGCATCCTGCCATTCGGGAATACTGCTATGAACTGGGCAACCCCAATGACAAAAAGGAATACCACAATCCATACACCTTGAAGCCTGAAGCTTCCGGTCTTCATAATTTAAGGTTTGTTCAACCTCGCCAAAATCCATAATTCTTTCTTCAACCGGACGGTTGCCGGCATTTTTTCTTTCAATTTTTAGAAAACCTTTAGGATCGCCCATAAATAATATAATTCGAAATTTTAATTTATAAAAACTATTAATAATCTGGTATAATCTGACTTATCTTTTTATCCAGGTCTTTTAATTTTTCAAGTTTCATTATTTTTCTGTATTCGAAAGGTGTAACCTGTATAAATTTTGGCAAATACTCATCCCAGCTTTCTAAGATTGTCCTTGCCACCGTACTGCCAGTATATAAAAAATGTTTATTTATTAATTCTTTCAATTCTTTCATATTGCTAATTTCTTCAACCAGCGAAAGCTCAACCATGCCCATATTGCAGAAATAATCAAAATTTTTATCCTCATCAAAAACATAGGCTAAACCACCGCTCATTCCAGCAGCAAAGTTTCTTCCGGTTTTACCTAATACCACAACCCTTCCACCTGTCATGTATTCACAACAATGATCGCCAGTCCCTTCAATTACAGCAATGGCACCACTATTTCTTACTGCAAAGCGTTCGCCGGCAATTCCCCTGATAAATACTTCGCCCCGTGTAGCTCCATATAACAAAGTATTTCCAACGATAATATTTTTTTCTGGCAAAAAGGTTGATTTATCAGGCGGCACTACAACAATTTTACCTCCAGATAAGCCTTTGCCCAAATAGTCATTTGCATCACCTTCGAGTTTAAAAGTGATGCCCTGTGTTAGAAAAGCGCCAAAGCTTTGTCCTGCCGAACCTTTAAAAACTGCAGTAATTGTATCAACCGGCAACCCTTCTTCACCATATCTTTTCGCAATTTCACCCGAAAGCATAGCCCCAGTTGATCTATCAGTATTAAAAATTGGTTTTTCAATAATAACTTTAATTTTGGATGCAAGGGCAGTTGAGGATAATTTAATTAATTCATGATCAAGAACATTTGCTGTTTTATTGAGTTGTTCAACACAACAATAATTTGAAGTGTTACCAGCTTCTTTTGGTCTGTGAAGCAATGCATCCAGGTTTATATTACTAATTTTCCAACGATTGTTAAAATTTCTCTGCTCGATTAAATCTGTCCGTCCTATAATGTCATCCAATTTTTTAAACCCTAATTCGGCAAGATATTCGCGCACTTCCTGAGCCAAAAATGTAAAAAAGTTTACAACAAAATCGGCTTTAGCATAAAACCTTGCCCTGAGTACTGGGTCTTGTGTAGCAATACCAACAGGACAAGTATTTAAATGGCATTTACGCATAAGCACACAGCCCAAGACAACAAGCGCCCCAGTAGCAAATCCGTATTCTTCTGCTCCAAGCAGTGCTGCACTTATTATATCTCTTCCTGTTTTAAGTTGACCATCGGTTTGTAACCTGACCTTACTGCGAAGATTATTTAAAACCAAAGTTTGTTGGGTTTCAGCGAGGCCAAGTTCCATAGGCAACCCGGCATGTTTAATAGAGCTTGCAGGACTTGCGCCAGTTCCTCCTTCACAGCCTGAAATAGTAATAATATCGGCATTCGCTTTTGCCACACCAGCTGCGACTGTCCCAACCCCGCATTCACTAACAAGTTTAACACTGACTTTAGCATTAGGATTGACGTTTTTTAAATCAAATATCAATTGCGCCAAATCCTCAATTGAATAAATATCATGATGAGGAGGTGGAGAAATTAAAGTGATACCCGGAATTGAATGGCGAGTTTTAGCAATTATTTCATCTATTTTATACCCGGGAAGCTGCCCTCCTTCGCCAGGTTTAGCTCCCTGGGCAATTTTAATCTGCAATTCATCGGCATTTACAAGATAATGAGTAGTAACACCAAAACGCCCTGATGCCACTTGTTTAATTTTACTCCGCTTACTGCTTCCATCGGGCAAGGGTTTATACCTTTCAGGGTCTTCCCCTCCTTCCCCTGTATTACTTTTACCACCAATCCTGTTCATTGCCAGGGCGAGTGTTTCATGTGCTTCTTTGCTAATTGACCCAAATGACATAGCCCCGGTAACAAAACGCTTTAAAATATTTTCAACCGGTTCGACTTCTGAAATATCAATCGGATTACTTTTAAAATTAAAAAATCCCCGCAGGTAATTTGGCTCATTTGTATATTCATCGGCTTTAGCCGTAAATTCTTTAAATTTTTTATAATCGCCTGTTTTAGTAGCCCATTGCAATAAAGAAACTGATTCGGGGTTCCATGCATGTTTCTCTCCAAAATACCTGTATTGATAAAACCCTGATGATGGAAGCATAAACCCTTTGGAACTAGCAAAAGCTTCCTTATGAGGAATCAATACTTCTTCAGCAATTTCATTTATTCCGATACCGCCAATTCGCGAATCGGTGCCTTCAAAATAGCGAGCAATAAAATCTTTATTTAGGCCAACCGATTCAAAATTTTGGGCAGCCCTATAACTTCGCAGGGTTGAGATACCCATTTTAGACATAATCTTCAGTATACCTTTATTTATGGCATTAATAAAATTATTACTGGCAGTATCAATGTCCATTTTAATTTTATTATCCTTAATAAGTTCGTCGATCACTGCAAAACACAAATAAGGATTAATAATACTGGCGCCATATCCAAACAGCAATGCAAAATGCATAACTTCACGTGGCTCCGCTGTTTCAACAACTATATCAATCTGCATCCGTTTTTTCTTATTCAATAAATAATGATGAATTGCAGAAACTGCCAATAAAACAGGAATAGGGGCCTTGTCTTTAGATATGCCTTTATCAGTTATGATTATATAATTTTTACCCGTATCAACAGCCTCCTCAGCTTGTTTACATATCTCATCAATAGCTTTTTCTAAACCTTTACCACCCTCTGCTGTATTAAACAATACAGGTATCACTGTAGTAGTAAATCCCTTATATTTTAAGTTTTTAAGTATTTCAAGATATTTATTTGAAATAACAGGACTTTTAAACTTTATCATTTTTGCATGGTCGGGAATATCGTCCAACACGTTTTTTTGGTGTGAGCCAATATACCCTGTAAGGGTCATCACTAATTCTTCACGAATCGGGTCAATGGCCGGGTTTGTTACCTGGGCAAATAATTGTCTGAAATATGTAAATAACCTTTGAGGTTTATTTGATAATATGGCAAGAGGTGCATCATTGCCCATTGAGCCAGTTGGTTCTTTGCCATGTTCAGCCATATCGGCAATAATCATTTCAACATCTTCCTTTGTATAACCAAAAGTTTGAAGATACGTATGGTATTCATTTCCAAGGGATACAGGAATTGCCCTTCCCAAATCAATCCCTTCAAGGTTCAGCCTGTTTTCTTTCAACCATTTAGTATAGGGACTTTTTTTGGCTAATTGTTCTTTAATTTCCGGATCATATAAAACACGCCCTTCTTTAGTATCAATTAATAATATTTTTCCTGGCCTTAACCTTCCTTTTTCCCTGATATTTTCAGGGGTAATATCTTGCACGCCCGTTTCTGAGCCCATTATAAATAAATCATCTTTTGTTATTAAATAGCGAGAAGGCCTTAAACCGTTCCGGTCAAGCAAACCTCCGATATAACGGCCATCGCATACCAAAACCGATGCAGGCCCGTCCCAGGGTTCCATAATAGTTGAATAATATTCAAAATATGCTTTAAGGTCATTTGGTATAGGGTTCTTATCGTTCCATGATTCCGGAATTAAAATAGACATAGCATGTGGAAGCGATTTCCCTGCTAAAACCAAAAATTCCAGAACATTATCAAGTGAAGCCGAATCGCTTTTTCCCGGTTCAATAATCGGGAAAATCTTTTCAAGGTCATTTCCAAATAAATCTGATTTAAGTAAAGCTTCCCTTGCCTGCATCCAATAACGGTTACCTTTTACTGTATTAATTTCCCCATTATGGCATAAAATACGAAAAGGATGCGCCAAATCCCATGTTGGAAAAGTATTGGTACTAAAACGTGAATGAACTAATGCAACGGCACTTTTTAAATTTTCATCCTGCAAATCGAGATAATACTTACCGAGTTGTTCAGCAGTAAACATGCCTTTATAAACCAATGTTTTTGTTGACAGGCTGTTTATATAAAAGGAATCCTTATGAATTAAATTCGATTCCCTGATCTCTTTTTCAATTCGCTTACGGGCAACATACAATTTTCTTTCAAATTGTTCCTGTGAAAATTCGGAACTAAAAAAATACTGTATTATTGCAGGTTCGGCTTTTCTTGAGATTTCGCCTATTACTTTACTGTTTACCGGGACATCGCGAACAGCAATCAATTGTATTTTTTCCTGTTTACAGATTTCAATTATTCGTTTACTGCAAATATCGGCTTCCTTTTTATCCTTGGGCAAAAAAATTATTCCAGTGGCATATCTTCCTTCATTTGGCAGTTTTATTCCGTGTAAAAGATAAAAATCACGTGGGATCTGAATTAGAATACCTGCGCCATCACCGGTTTCATTGTCGGCACTTTCAGCGCCACGATGAGTTAAGTTTTCCAATACTTCCAATCCTTTTTTTACTATATCATGCGAAACGATGCCTTTTATATCTGCTACAAATCCCACTCCACAATTGTCATGCTCATAATCTGGACTATATAATCCTTGTGTATTTACCCTTCCAACCTGCATATAATATTTATTTATTCTATTCTAATTTTAATTAACAAATAATAGTATTATCCGGATAACAATAATTAATGCAAAAATACATATTATTTTTAAATATCT
>JAFGQQ010000077.1 GCA_016935595.1 Bacteroidales bacterium | reverse complement strand
TTTTTTAACTTTTCCAACATTTTTTGCTGTATGTCTAAACAATATACTTTTCCGGTTTTTCCTGCAGTTTTTGCCATCGGGATACTAAAATAGCCCATAGCCGAACCAAAATCAATCATTTTCATTCCCGGCATTATATATGGCCCTAAAATTTTGTTGGGTGATTGAAATAATTTACGCAATGGGTTAATTAAAAAATAACCAACCCAAACCGGGCATAAATGTTTTTTATTTTGTTCCATAATTTTTTTGATAACAAATTTATTTTCATATCAGTATGTAATCCATAATAAGTAGGTAAACCTTAAGTTTATTTCTATAAATGGAATAAATACACCGGTAAATTGGCAGGGTAATATTATTCTCTTCGGTAAACAACATAATATGGAATATAATAATCATATTTAAATAATATTTTCAGGCAAATTATTCACAGTTACGTATTTACTTTCATTAGTTACTTGTTTATTAGTTAATATGTAACCAAAAATCCCTCTTATAATTATTTCTTTTCCGTTGTAATATCTCCCTAATAATTAAATATATTACCAATGAACTAATGATGATTATTGTCAAATAAAAAACAAAATCAACTTGATTAAATATTGTTCCGTTTTCAATTAACCCAATTGCCCCGTTGGCGCTATGCACTAAAGCTACAAGCAGTAAAGACTCGCTCCACAAATAAAATAAAAGGCTGGCTGTAAAAGATAGAAATAAAAGAACCTGCATTTGTAAAGTAATGCCCCCGGGGAAAAAATGATACTGTGCTAAATGATATATAGCAAATAAAAGGGAGGTTATGCCAATACTAATTGTAAGATTGTACTTTTCTCTTAGTACACCTAATATTAAAATTGCAAATAAAGGATAATAAGTAACATGAAATAACATGGATGAGAAGAAATGAATAGTAACATCACGTAACGAATAGTTTAGAATCTTTCCTGAATTAATTACATTATAATTCGCCAGAAACAGATAGCTGAACAGAATAAAAATAACCAATAAGGCATTTTTCGACTTTGGCCATACCGAATAAGGTATTTTCCATTTATCAGCCAGTATTATCGGCATTAATATACTTAGAATGGGTATGCCAAAAAATCCCAGTAACACTCCACTTATCATTTCGAGGTTGTCATTGTGAGTTAGCGTGGCTTTCTCCATCAATATATTTGCTGTAAGCATAGTTGCCAAATATGCTGCAAAAACACTTGCTGCAATACCAATTTTTTTTCCTTTTTTCATTTTTTAATGTTTAAATTGTCAATTGAGTTTTATGACGATTGCTTATTTAAATTATTTCACTTTTAATAATATTTTATATTTTTTATCAATTCGCAATAAAAAGTAATTCATCACTAATTTACTGAAAAGCCTGTTAATAAAGGAAATATCATCTTTAATAAATGAAAATTATAAAAAAATGCAATAACTTTATTTTTTTTCGTCTTCAATAGTATGACATCAAAAGAAACACATAGTGCAATAAGCGCATTTCTTGTAACAGAGAATAAAAAACTAAAAAATTTTATTCGTTCTAGATTGTATAATGTTGAAGTTGACCCGGAAGATATTATTCAGGATGTTGCGCTTAACATGTTTTCTCGTCTCGATTTTGACACACCTATTAGAAACATAGGGGCATTTATTTACCAATCGATAAAAAATCGGATTATTGATATTAAAAGAAAGAAAAACCGCGAAATTAAATACGAAGAATTCACCTTAGGTAACGATGAAAATATTTTTATAAAGACTACAGCGGACGAAAGTTTAAGCTATGAAGATATTGAGCAGGAAATGTTACAAGAAGAAGTTTTACATGAAGCGTTAGAAAAATTGAACCCGGGGCAGCGGGAAATAATTATTGCTACAGAATTTGAAGGGAATACTTTTGAACAACTTTCTAAACTGTGGGAAGTGCCCATTGGGACGCTTCTTGCACGAAAACACAGGGCTGTGGCTAAATTACATGAAATATATTATAAAATAATAAATACACAATTATAAGGAGGGATTAAAAATGGAAACAAACAATGTGATTTACGAAAGAAAGTATAGCTTTTTGATGGTTTTACGGATAATCGGACTGGTGATTGGCGGACTGATACTGGCTGTTTGCCTTGCCTTTGTTTTTGGCTATTTTGTTATGTTGCTTTGGAACTGGTTAATGCCGGTAATTTTTAATTTACCTGCAATTACATACTGGCAGGCATTCGGAATTATTATCCTTGCACGTTTATTAGTAGGTTCGCATGGCAAAGGACATGACCATAACAATAGCCACTCACGGCAGTATAAACCCAAATTTTTTAATTGGCTGAGATATGGAAAAAGAGTTAGAAAACCGGATTATAGCCATAAATGGGAACAGTGGGATTGTTATGATAAATGGTGGGAAGAAGAAGGCGAAAATGCTTTTAATGAATATAAGAATAAAAAGAAGGAAGAATAGCCACTAAAAAATATTAAAATATTACTTTTAAGTCATCCTGAAAACATTTGCCTTAACTGGAAATGTGCCGAAAGGATGACTTTTATTTTATTGCCCAGATAATTATTGCATGATTTTCTATATCTGTATTTATTCTGCTAAATCCATGTTTAATAAGGAATGATTCATATTCCTTTTCATTTTTGAATTTCACAAAATCATACCACTTTGTTCCCGGTTTTGGATAACCGTTAACAATAAAAAACATTCCGTTTTGTTTCAAAACCCTTTTAATTTCATTCATACAAAGGCCATAGTCATCCCAAAAATTAATGGTGTCAAAAGCAGTAACTGCATCGAAATAATTGCTGTCAAAAGGAATATTTTTCGCATCGGCCTGAAAAATTTGAACCTGATGACTAAAAATAGCTTTTTTGTTTATACTTTTTGACAGGCTTACCATATCGGCAGAATGATCAATTCCATATATTTTTGAATTCTTTAGCATTGAAGAGAACAAATTAATTGCTTTTCCGCCACCACATCCAATATCCAAAAGAACTATATCTTTAGGTGAATTGAAATTCTTAATAATATATTTTTGAATTATCTTTTTATATTGCACCCCATGAATTATATTCATTATTATTCCTGCTAACCAGCCTTTTATTCCAGAGGGTTTTGAGCCAATTGTTTCCATATTTATAAAATGAGAATTATTTAATTTTCTGCGATAGTGTATAAAATTACAACTTATTTAAACAACCAGTAATATATTATTGATCCGCATATGACAACAATAATTACAGGTAACCACCCGACTGTAAATTGTTTTTTAATATGATACATCATCGATTCGCCGGTTACTTCTTCCGGTATTTTTAAAAAGCGGGGTTTCCATTTTCCTAAAACAAATAAGTCAATAAAAAAAGAATCATAAAAAACAAGTAATAACATAAGAATAAAATTTGCAATTAGTATTTCATAAAAGCTTGTTTTTTGAAACTTTGAAAAAGACACATAATCAAAAGCAGTTAGAAACACTATAATTAAAACCAGCATAATTACCATGGACATTAATCCTTTTAATGAAAACTTCTTCTTTAGTGTTCCATTCCTGTTTCTTGCCGAATGAACAATACCAGTTTTATATACCAGAAATACAATTAGGTTCAACAGCAAAACTCCTGAAATAAAAAACAATACTGTATTTATTATTATTTCTTTAATCATTTAAGTTTAGTTTTTTAGCTATTAAAAGAAAAATAGGATATTCTTTCATTTCATTGTTTACAGGCTTTTTTCTTATATAACAGGGTTTTGTTACGATATGCCGAAAGCCTGTTTTTTCTAAGGTAATTTTCAATTCATCGGGATTAAACCCATTATGGCCTATAAATCCTTCGCCATGAAATGAGCCATCTTCAGGATATAAGTCGGCAATAGCAAGATATCCTTCATCGTTTAAAATGTCATAAAACCTGGCTAGTAATGTTTTAGTATCTAAAACATGATGTAATACCATTTGTGTAAAAATGCAATCAAATTTTTGAATATCATAATCGGTTTCTTCGAGGTTAAAAAGAACCGGTTTTAGGGTTTTTATATTGCCTGATAGTACTTTTTCATGCATAACTTCTACCATTCCCTGTGAATTGTCCATCATAGTAATTTCAGAAAAATAGGGTGCCAGAAAGAAACTTAAAATACCAGTACCTGCGCCATACTCTAAAGCTTTCATGTAGGGTTTTACAGGAATGTTTTCCAGGAGGTTCTTTGTAACTGCTTCGGAACGTTCCCAACGGTCGGGGTTATTGTCCCATTCGCGTGCTGAAATATCGAATTCATTCATAATAAAAAAGAGTGAACTTACATTTATAAACTAAAATTCTTTGATATACTGGCTGTAACCCCCAGGGTTGCGCCTAATTGTGTACCAATAAAATACTGGTAAACCGGAACATCAACCATGGCTGAAAAATACCATTTTTCTTTTAAAACATAATTTATTTGCGGAACAATTAAAAAAATTATACTTCCTGACGATTCCTTTATTGCTCCTTCAATTTTATCGCGGGCACGTATTTCATTCCTGAATTGGAATATCAGAGTCCAGTCGCCTTTTACCCAAGGTGCCATGAGATGTTTTGATATATAAACAGAATTAAAAACAGCTGCCCCTAAGAGGTATTTTTTTTTATTCGGCAGATTCGTTTCAAGGCGGTTTGTAATAAAAAACCTGCGGCCTTTTCCTGAATTTTCTTTTACAAAAATTGAATTAAGCACAACCCCATAAGCACCAATAGTAGGCTGAACATCAACCGGTAATTCAATATTGTTTACACTTTGATAGGCTCTGGAACAGGGTATTTTTACTCCGAATCCTGCCGAATAATATCTCCGGTCATCATGATTAGTATATAAATTGTATTTTATTAAAGTAATAATATTTGAGAATCCTTTACCCGTGAGGGTATAAACAGGAGTAGTATTATATTCCTGAGATTTATTCAAAAAATAGCCCATTTCAGTTTCCAGTGTTATCTTATTGGTTATTCCGTAACCAATAATGCTTGAGGCATAGTTATAATAGGATCTGCTGATAAGATTAAAATCAGAGCGTTTATCTTTTTCATAATAGTGTTTTCCAACTCCGAATTTATAAAATGAAATAAACCGTAATG
>JAFGQQ010000476.1 GCA_016935595.1 Bacteroidales bacterium | reverse complement strand
TCCATTCTTCACTTAAACTTTACCCTTATATTCGACCCGACTTCCAGCCCTAGCAATTCGGCAGCATTTCCATTATTTATAGCAATTTCAAGTAAACCAACCGAATTAAAAATAGCTAACAATTCGCCTGGCGTTGTTTCTTTATATTTTTTATTAATCCTGGTAATTTTATAATGATGACTTTGCACAAAAATGTCGAAAGCTTTATTTTCACCTATCCTGTCAAATAGTTCCTTTGTAATATTTGTAATTGCATTTTGGTAAGAATCTATATAAATCACGCTTCCGCTTATAGTATTATCATCAATAGCCGGCCTTAATGGGATTTGTTTATAATAATCATTAATCTCTTCAGCTATATCGGATAATTTTTTCCCCAATGCAATGTGGCAGGCGCATCTCGCAAAAACAGAAAGTTCAGGAAATGAATTAACCTCATCGTCTTTAACTTTTATTTGATATACTTTTTGTGGAGGATTTTTTAGTATTAATCCGAAAATTCCATTATCAGCACCGATAAAATAATGATCTTCAGCTTTTACAATCAAATATGGTCTGTTTTTATCAGCCTCACTATTCACACATATTAAATGTATTGTACTTTTCGGGAAACGCTCAAACGAATTCCTTAATACAAATGCTGCCTGGGCAATATTAAAATTCTCTATTTGATGAGAAATGTCAAATATCTGTGCTCCGTTACATTCAGAGATAATCATTCCTTTTAATGCACCGGCGTAAAAATCATTCTTATGCCAATCAGAAATAATTGTAAATATGGGCATTAGAAAAAAATTAGGTTATTGCCTTTATTTATCACAAAAAAATTAAAAAAATAGTATTAATTTGTAATCTCAAAGGTAAAAATTCTTGTTAAAATTCATGGTTGAAAAAACTATATATTTAGAAAGTGTTGAACCAATAGATATTTGGGGAGTAAATAATATTTATTTCAATACAATAAAAAAACATTTTCCAAAGCTTAAGCTTATTGCCCGTGGAAATGAATTGAAAGTAATTGGCGAAACTCAGCAAATTGAGGAATTTGAAAATAAAATTGCCATAATAATTAAGCATGTTAACAATTATAATCAATTAGATGAGAATATTTTAAATGATATTATCACCTCCGATCATGTTGAAACACAAATAAATGAAGCTGAAATGGATGATATAATACTTTTTGGTAATAGTGGTAAACCTATTAAAGCAAAAAGTGTTAACCAGAAAAAACTGGTTTCGCAATATTATAAATATGATTTATTGTTTGCCATTGGCCCGGCAGGATCGGGAAAAACGTATACCGCAATTGCATTGGCTGTAAGAGCATTAAAAAACAAAGAAGTTAGACGTATTATTCTTTGCAGGCCTGCTGTTGAGGCCGGTGAAAGACTTGGATTTTTACCGGGAGACATGAGAGACAAACTCGATCCTTATCTTCAACCACTTTATGATGCATTAAATGACATGATTCCTCCTAAAAAGCTGGCCGAATTTTTAAACGACGGCACTGTTCAAATTGCACCTCTGGCTTATATGCGTGGACGTACCTTAGGCGACGCTGCTGTTATTTTAGATGAAGCGCAGAATACTACAATGTATCAATTAAAAATGTTTTTAACCAGAATGGGCAATAACTCAAAATTTATTGTAACCGGCGATATTACACAAATTGATCTTCCTGACAAACAAAATTCGGGATTAATAAAAGGAATTGAAATTTTAAAAAATATTGAAGGAATGAGTTTTATATATTTTGATAAAAGAGATATTGTACGCCATAAACTGGTTAGATCAATTGTAGATGCATACGGCAATTACTTAAAAAATCAAAAAACAGATGATTAATAAATTGTTAATAAATATCATTTCTATTACTGGTCAATTTTTATAAATAAACATATTTTTAAGAAATAACTCAAAATATAGTATCAAACATGACACAAGCATTAACTACAACAAACTTTAATTTTCAAAAACAAAAAGGAATTTACCGGGGAAAAGTGCGGGATGTATATAATATTAATGATGAATATATGGTAATGGTGGTTACCGACAGGATTTCGGCATTTGATGTAGTATTGCCCAGGGGAATCCCATACAAAGGTCAGGTTTTAAACCAGATAGCCGTAAAATTTTTGGATGCAACAAAAGATATTGTCCCTAACTGGAAAATAGCCTCACCCGATCCAAATGTTACAATTGGCCATTTTGCTGTGCCATATAAAGTTGAAATGGTTATTAGAGGTTATTTAACAGGACATGCATGGAGAGAATACAGGGATGGCAAACGTAAATTAAGCGGTGTGCCTATGCCTGAGGGAATGGTTGAAAACCAAAAATTTGAAGTACCAATTATTACCCCTACCACTAAAGCCGAAGCGGGGCACGATTTGGATATCTCAAGAGAAGAAATATTAAAGCAAGGCATTGTATCGGAAGAAGACTATGTTTTACTCGAAAAATATACAAAAGAGTTATTTGAAAGAGGAACCCGGATGGCAGGCGAAAAAGGACTTATTTTAGTTGATACAAAATATGAATTTGGTAAAAAAGACGGAAAAATATATTTGATTGATGAAATCAACACACCCGATTCCTCAAGGTATTTTTACATGGAAGGTTACGAAGAAAGGCTAATGAATGGTGAAAAACAAAAACAATTGTCAAAAGAATTTGTAAGGCAATGGTTAATAGAGAACGGGTTTCAAGGGAAAGAAGGACAAGTTGTACCT
>JAFGQQ010000076.1 GCA_016935595.1 Bacteroidales bacterium | reverse complement strand
TATGGAGGAATTTATGAAAAAGGATCTCCTCTTTCTGATGAAAAAGGTTATAGAAAAGACGTGCTTGAAGCTGTAAAAGGATTAAATATTACTATATTAAGATATCCGGGAGGTAATTTTGTCTCAAATTATCATTGGCTTGACGGCGTAGGACCAAATCGTATTACCCGGATGGAACTTGCCTGGGAAAGATTAGAAACTAATGAATTTGGAACAAATGAATTTATGGAGTACGCTAAAATGATTGGAACAGAACCATATTTTGCAGTTAACTTGGGTACGGGAACCATTGAAGAAGCCCGTAACTGGGTTGAATACTGTAATGTTACGGAAGGACCATATTATGCAGAGTTAAGAAAAAAACACGGCTACCCCGAACCCCATAGTGTTAAATACTGGAGTCTTGGAAATGAAATGGACGGCTTTTGGCAAATGGGACACCTTAATGCTGAAGATTATAGTAAAAAGGCACGCGAAGCTGCAAAATTAATGAAATTAACCGATCCTTCAATTAAACTCATTGCAGCAGGTTCTTCCAACTACAGGCCAAATGCCGATCCAAACGAATGGAATGCCACAATTCTTGCTGAGTTAAGAGATGTAGTTGATTATTTGGCTCTTCATATGTATCTTGGTAATCATGATAACAATTACTATAATTTTGTTTCATCCCCATTAGCATTGGAAGAAAGAACAAAGATTGTAAAAGGCATGATTGTCCGTGAAATGGATAAAGCCAATCGGGGTAACCGCGATCCTATTTATATTGCCTGGGATGAATATAACATTTGGTACAGATGGAGAGGTGAAGAAGATGAAACTATGAAAGGAATCAGAGCATTGGAAGAACGTTACAATCTTGAAGATGCATTGGTTATAGCAGGTTTTCTTAATGCTTTTATCCGTAATGCTGACATCGTTAAAATGGCTAATATGGCACAATTAGTAAATGTAATTGCCCCTATTTTTGCCGAGGAAGAAGGTATGTTCAGACAAACCATATATTATCCTCTGCAACTATTTGCCAATAATATGTTTGGAATATCTCTTGATGTCTTTGTTGATTGTGAAACATATGATACTGAAGAATTTTTCTTAGGACTTGCTGAAAGATCTACTAAACATACAAATGTGCCTTACCTTGATGTTTCCTCTGCTTATAATAATGGAGAAGTAATAATATGTGTTATCAACCGACATAAAGATGAAGCAATAACAACTGATATAATTTGCCAGACAGGCGAATTCTCAGGTAAATTTGAAGTTTATGAAGTAAATGGCCCGGATATTAAATCGGAAAATAATTTTAATATAGAAAATGTTAAAACGGTTAATAAACCAAGTATAGATGCAAAAGGAAGCATAATAAATTATGCTTTTCCGGCGCATTCGTTTACTATGCTTAAAGGAAAAATAAAATAGATAAAACTATAATATTAATAATACAGGTTTTTAGTTAGTAATTAGGTCGTATGCTAAAAGTAAATTTGTGAAAAGCCCTTTAAAAAAGGGCTTTTTGCTTAGAAAACAACCAATTTTTTTAGATACGTACTTTTACCTGAATTTACTTGCACAACATATATACCCGATGATAAATTAATATCAAACTGTTCAATTTGATTACTTTTTTTAATACTCTTAAATACTATTCCTCCTCTATTATCGAAAATAGTTATGAGCAATTGATTATAACTATTAATTTCATCAAAATCTATTTTGAAATTTCCATCCATACTCGGATTTGGATATATTTTTATATAATTATCACTATTCGTAAATCCGTAATCTATATTTTCTATTATAATTGGGGTATACGTTCCAATTGTATCAATTCCAAGAGAGTCAATTCTTTTAAAACGCCAGGCTTGATTAAGTCCGTGAAGATAATCCCATTGAAAAATATTTCCTCCATGAGATATTGAAAATCCTTGAACATCAAAGCTTTTCGTTTCATCACTAACTTTGCTAAGTATTCTGAAATATCCATTATTATTGTTATAAATCCTAAATCTATGTTTTTCAGTATCGTCGTTTATACCTAGTATAATATCAGCGCCATTAGTATTATGACCATTTGCTATCTCTATTATTCGAACAGAATCACTTGCTAAAGACTTAAATTTATAATAACCATCTCGTGCATCTAATATTCTCCATAATTGATATTTTTCTCCATTTTTAACGCCTTGTTTTATAGAAGCGCCAATATTATCATTTCCAACAGGAACTTCCATGAACATATTGCTATACTGGTTCCTAATAAGATAAGCTCCGCCCGTAACAATCTTATTATATGCATCAACCATATTCTGATTAATTTTTTTTCCCCATATACAAAGTCCGTCAGTATTCATGCCTGTATACAATAAGGTTCTACAACTATTCTCCCAGTCCCATCCCCAAAAAACTATCAATTTATCAATATACTGATTATTATTCCAGTTTAATATTAAGGTGTCATTATTAAATGTCCATGTATTTGCCGTGTTATTATTAAAAGTTCCATTGGCATACATTTCAAGGCTTTGTGATGTGGAATGAGGGCTACTTAAAGAAGTTTTATAAATTAATGGCATATGTTCCCACTCGCCGATAAGTGAATCAGCATTAATACTACACTGAGGAACTCCTGCATAACGTTCAGGAGAAACAATTGGCCAATCATCCATCCAGAAAATCTTTCTAACATGCAATATCATTTCAAAATCTTCAATAGTTGGACGGCCCTGATTGAACATATAATATGTCCCGTTATCATTATAAACACCACAATGAGCTGTTCCCTGCCAGCCCGGATGATTATTAAATCTGTATGGTGATTGAATCATAGGAATATTACTTGTAGTTTCTGCCATATCTACACCATTGAAATCATAATACGGACCATTAACATTTCTTGATCTTCCTACTCTCACATTGTATAAAACGCCTAAAGGATCATACGAAACAAAAAGGTAATACCATCCGTTTCTATAATTAATTTCAGCACCTTCAAGCCCTCCGGTTCTAGCTGCTATCTTAAAACCTCTGTCTCCGGGATTTTTCAAACCCCCTGTTGCCGTATCGAGTTCAAGCATGTATATACCATTATGCCACGAGCCATATGCCAACCAGAGCCTTTGATTAATGCTGTCGTAAACAACAGTTGGATCAATAGCATTTATAGTGTCTCCATAAGAAGTTGTAATCATTCCCTGATCAATCCACGGACCATTGGCAGAATCACTAATTGCATAACCAATATAGGCAAAATTTACACTAAGTCCTCCCGGTGCTGAATAATAGAGATAATATTTATTTTTAAATTTATATAAAAATGGAGCCCAGATACCCTGATCAGTGTAATTAGGATTACCATTATTTAAGAAAAAATCAACTGCCGATTGAGGAACTCCATCGAAAGCAGTTCCAAGGAATTCCCAGTTCACTAAATCCTTAGACCTTCTTTTCAGGGCTCCGGTATTATGAATATTTCCCATTGAAGCATCTGTACTGTACATGTAAAACCATTCATCATCTTTATATACTGTTGGATCGTGGGTATTATAATGTTTCCAGTTTGGCATATCTCTCTCTACATCACGATATAAATCATAATATTGTTGACCATTAGGAAATAAATTAGTATCACAATTCTGCGACCAGGAATTCAACAAATTCCCTGAAAAAATAATAAATATTAATAACTTTTTCATATAAATTATACAATTATGATTTATAAAATTCAAAAATGGAAAAATACAGTTTAATAAAAGAGGACTTTTGTATAAAAATGGTGGAGTATTGTTTATAATTATAATTTGTTAAAATTAATATAATAATAAAATAGTATACATATTAAACCAATATTTTCTTGACTCAAAAAAAAACTTATGGCATTAAAATTTGGTGGATTTCCATGCACACATTTCTATGTTAATTAAAAGTCTTGATTTTATAACTCATACATAAAAAACCAAACTTGTTATTAAATGCTTATTATTTTTATACTTCAATACATTTTTATCTTGTAAACATATATCCTCCTTTTTTACATGATTGTCCTCCTAAGTTTATTTTTTCACTTTTAATTTTGATTATGAATTATCTGCTTTGATAATAATAATGATAAACCTAATATAATCTATATTAACCTATGAAAAGAAAAAACAATCTAAAAAAATTACAGGAGCTATTTTGTTATTATTACTATTTCTTACGAACTATTAATAAAT
>JAFGQQ010000475.1 GCA_016935595.1 Bacteroidales bacterium | reverse complement strand
TAACGGTTCCGCCATAGACGCAGTTGCCGTTGAATATTTTGTTCTCGTGTCATAACCCACAAATTACGAAATTATTTAAAGTGTCAAACCGCTAGCCCACGGCAATTGCTTCTATGGCGTGTTATGCTTTTGTTGCGCTATTCCTAATTTGTTATTCATTTAAAATGCAACTTTTCATTCTGCTTAATTATAATGATAGTAATACTATTGTTAGTCAAACCAAGGTGTTTTAAGTTAACTCTACTTTTTAATTAGGTGTAAGCTCAAAAGAACCATCAGTAATTGTTACTGTATATGATTGCATAGTGATTCCATTCCATAATGATATCTTCATATTACCTGATACACTGCCGGAAATAATACCAGAAGTAGTATTTAATGTCCCTTCATAATATTGTGTTAAATTATCAAACATAATACCACTAAACGAAACATTTCCATCATTATCAATTGTACCAGAACATCTTCTGACTTCTATGTTACAGCCCTCTTGTGTAATTGATACAGGAAAAGTATGTTTGGTTATACCACTCCCACTAATTCCTGATTCATTAAATGAGAATGTTATAGATAAAGAATATTCGCCTTCTATGTTTTCACATTCAGGTACATCAAGTATGCTAATTTTAAATACTTTTTCATAAGAATTACCAGCTTGATCAGTTGTTTGAACTCTTATTGAATAAGATTTTTTTATTTCAAAGTCAAAAATTTCATTTGTTAAAAGTCGATTATCAGAAATAATGTAACTGTTATTATCAATATCACCATTTCCTGAAATTAATTTATAACTGTGAATATCGCTAGAATCACTATCTATTGTTGAAAAAATACCAACTAAGGTATATATGGTATCATTTTCAATAACTGTATTATTTGATAAAACAATATTCGTGGGAGGTTCATTAATCACTTCAATTATGAAACTTACACTATCTATATCACTTTTACTATCAATTACTTGAATAGTTGCATAATAATTTCCTGTAATATCAATCTCAGGTTCAATAACCAAAGTTGCAATTGCTGTATTACCTGTTTGCATAAAATCAATTATAGATATAAATCCAGGATTTTCTATGACAATGAAAGAAAGTGAATCCCCATCAATATCAGTTGCAGATAATTCAATATTTTTTGTTTCACCTGCTGATACCTTTTGGTTGCTTATTTCAGATAATACCGGAGCTTGATTTTCTGATTCTAATGTTTTTTCTTCGTCTTTCTCACATGAGAAAAATAAGAACATTAGAAATACAATGCTTGTTAATACAATTTTGATTTTCATTTTATTAGTTTTTAGTAGGTTAATTAATCAGTTTTTATATTTATATAAATTGTAAATTTTATATCTGATCCTTTCGTTTTTATCCAAACCCAAGGTTTTTTTGCAGAATAAAGCATACCTACTTTACTTTTGTTGCGCAATCTATTCTAAATTCATTATTTATTAAAAAGACAATTTTAATTATTTATCTCTTTAAACATTTTAATTACTAAATTCAGTTAATTCTAAAGTATAAAGAGTAGTTTCATCAGAATCCTTTCCAATAGCTTTAACAATTCCAACATTTGGAGCTAAATAAGTTTCAACAGGGTAAGAGCCGGACAGATAAGGACTTACACCATATATTTTTACAACTGACTTAACACAATTTTCATATGTTCCGGCAGGTGTAGTAATTGTATATTTCTCAGATATAGTATTTTCCTTAAGATAAGCAAGCCTATATCTGATAGTATAATCATGTGATTGATAATCTATCAATTCTGACAGTGATAGCTCACCTGTTCCAGTAATAGTAGAGTTATTTAAATATAATGATGCTAACAAGTCAAATTTTACAGTACTATCGCTTGTTATAATCCGCAGTTCAGTAGTAGCTTCTTCTGATATATCAAAATAAAACTCTAATCCAATATCGCTTAATGATATATCCCATGTTGTTGAACTTGCTGAACTCTCTTTTTTATCATTAACTTCTATGCTAAAGTTTATATTACTAGCATCCCATGACTTTGTTCCACAAATTTCTGATGCACAAAGCAGATTTTCTGGTGATTCAATTACAGGACTATATGGAACATATACTTTATCTGGAAAATTTACCTTATAATTCCATTTAATACCACTTGCTATTGGGAAATAAGATTTTAATGAAGGTTCTATTATAATTGTGAAAGTCTCACTATCCGTTCCTCCTTCACCATCATCAACTTGAATAGTTACATCATAATTTCCTTCACTATCATCTCCAGGTTCAATAACTAAAGTTGCTGTTGCTTTATTACCTGTTTGTGAAAAACCAGTAATAGATAAAAATCCTGGATTTGTCGGAATACTGAATGAAAGTGAATTACCATCTGCATCAGTGGCAGAAAGTTCAACATTTTTTGTTTGACCTGCTGCAATACTTTGATCGCTTATACCAGATAATACGGGGTCGCTATTCTTCTCGCAAGACAAGAATAATGGTGCAAATGCAACAAATGTTAAAAAAATTTCGATTTTCATAATTATAAGTTTTAAAGGTTTTAATACTATCTATTTTAAAAATTTACACATTGTCTATTTTAATATTAAATTCTTTCATAAATATTATGTTTAGTTAATACAATATGTAAACGTTAATATTTGAAAGTTTAAAGTTTATATTTCTATTATAAATGCAATTATGAATTTATTTTTTCATTATCAATTTGTTAATTGACAAAAAATTGAATTTATATAGCCATTTTATAAGATAAAACTTATTAATAAAAATTAGAGTTTTATAAAAATTCCTAACTCAAGTTTAGGAAAAAATATATCTTTCGGATATTCTTTATTGTATATTAAATCAATTCCACCTGAAATTTTTAAACCAATATTTGGTCTATTTAAGAATCTGGCTCCACTTAAAAATGTAAAATAAGGATATGTATATCCACCACTAAAATTAACTAACCCTCCTTTTATAATAAATGGAATTTGAGTAGTTTCTGATATTTCTTTAACTATAAAAGAAACAGAAACTTGAATTATTTTTCCTAAGCTTTTATGTGTAATTTTATATGTACCAGTGTTATCACTTTTGCTAAAACTAAGACCCTTGTTCATGAATCCAATATGTATTCCAATTATTTTATTATTCTCAATGTAATTAGCATCAACTGTAAATAAACCAATAGTTCTAAAGTTTATTGGAATATTAAATCCTAATTCATATTCTTTATTTATTAATTGACCACCAGAATCATTATTTTTTAATTGATCGACAGCATTACCATATTGAATACTTTGTATTTCATTCTTATTTAAAAATGTGCTAATCTCTTGGCCATTTCTAAATATATTAAAATATACATTTAAACTGTCAACCTTAGTAATTTTACATTCAAAGCTGCTACCATCTTTTTGAATAATAATGTCTTGTGAAAATGAATAATAGGTGGTAAATATTACTGAAACTAAAAAAATAAGTTTTTTCATGATTTTAAATTTTTAAGGGTTAATGACTATTAATTTTCATTTTTATTAGTTTTTAGTAAGTCAAATAATCAGTTTTTATGTTTTATATAGTTGCAATATTTGATTTTATGTTTTATCAAGACGCAGGGTTAGCGCAATAAAGCATAACGGTTCCCGCATATGAATAGTGGTGGGTTGCGTGCAATTTCACTATCAAGGTACATAAAAGTTGAAGCGGGTTACAGGCCAACG
>JAFGQQ010000474.1 GCA_016935595.1 Bacteroidales bacterium | reverse complement strand
GAACCGTTAGCTGTAATAGCAAAATTATGACAGCACACGATAAAAAGACATATAACGGAAAAGCAAGTGCTAAAATGCCCATCGCCACAGGCATCCCTTAGCATTTTAGCACTTGCTTTTATAGAAACTTTTAACTTAAAAGATTATGATAAATATTTTAATTAGAATCATTAATACAGTCAAATACAATTCTTTTATCACTAAAAAAATTATTTTTATCAAATTCCTTAAAATTTTTCTGCCATTATTTGACTTTTACTATTGTATTGTCGTACCTTAGTTTTAGATCAATATAGGCATAAAAAGGAAAGAAAGTGCAATTATGAGAAATATAAAATTTACCGGGATACAATCGTTCCAATATATTAAAAGGAGAATAATAGATTGGTTGAGTTATGACAGTAATAGGCTCTTAACTTTTTTATGCTTTATTGACACCCTTTTCATTAATCTCAATGCTATCGGGCAAAGTTGTTTTTCTTTGATTTTTTACCCGTTGATAAATGCAGAAAATGCGATAAAGTTAAGGAATAACAAGCAAGTTAAACTAAATAAAAGACCTAGGGATTGGATTTAATTTCCCCTTCGCCTATATTTATACCATCTGGTTTTTCATAAAATAAATGGTATAAATCCAGATAGTTGACGTACAAGTTTATCAGTATTTGACACTATCTAAGGCGGGGACAGGGAAGGTTGCCCGTTTTGATTACCTGTGAGCCATAGGGTTTGGATAATGTTTATTTAAACTAATAAACGGGAAAATTTAATAAAAAACCTCATCCCCAATCCAATCAGGGAAATGGATTGCTCTCTAATTAAAGAAAGAAAAGGATGAGGCTGTTCAATAAATAATTATTAAACTTAAATTTAAACGATTATGAACAAAAAATGTTTGAAATTTTTAGGCCTTATTGCATTATTGGCAATGGGACTTACTATTGTATTCATCTCCTGTTCAAAAGAAGATATTACAGGGAAACAAATTGAGCAATTAGATACAAATACAAGTATTGACCTGTTTGACCATGTAACTTTAAAAAATGGCGCTTTATGTTTCGATTCAGCCAAATATGTTTCGTTAATTGCAGATACACTCTTGAAAATGCCTTACAATTTAAGGAAAGAATGGGAAAATAATTTGGGTTTTGTTTCAATGTACATGGTTATGGATAAGGTGCATGATGAGCTTGGCAATTGTAAAACAAAAGAGGAATATGATAATATCTTATCAAGCTATAGTGATGTTATTAAAGTTAGTGGTGAAGATATTGACCAGATTATCCCGTTGAATTTTCACACGGCAGTTATCAACAGGGAGGGCATATATTATATTGGTAAATCAATAGTGAAAATTACCCCTACAAGTAAAATTATTGTGTGGAGCGGCGATAAATCGAAAATAAACCTAGCCGAAAACAATCTTAAATCAACCGAAGCAGGTAATACAGGAGTATATGAAATTTCTGATGATGTAAAGGTTATTGATTATTTTCCGGCAATTCATTTAAAAACTACCCCAACACCTTTGTCAAATGGTTATTCTTTATATGCTTACGAGTTAAATTCAAGTGGTAATAGAAAGATTAAATTTTGGATTTATTGTTTCCGGGATGATTGGGGTAACCATGATTGTGATTGGTACTGGAAATGGATGATCGAAGTTAAGATAGAGAATTGGAAAAAAGATTTATGGTGGCACAAATATATGACAACTTGTAGTTGGGAACAGGTTACGATAGGTACGAGCAAACCTATCCAACAGACTGTTCAATATAAGGAATGTGGAGGTGGAACAGTTCCATACGACCCATACATTTTAGTGCAATATACCATTTATAATTATGCATGGTCGTCAGGCAGTTCGGAAGAGGACGATCATTCCGAATCATGGAGAATTGGCGATGAAATTCAGAATAATGTATTACCACTTCCTCAATTCTATATAGGAAAGGGAAGGGCAACTAACAGGGGATTAGGAGGCAAGTATGCCGTTATATGTTATCCTAATAGTAATTGTCCTAGTCCTGATTAATTGATCATTACTTTTAAAATATACTTTATAAAGGTATTATACCTTTATAAAGTATATTTTAAAATTTAAATTTGAATAACATAATATAATTTATTTATGAAAAAACTAAAATTATTTTTGTTTTGCCTTAACCTAATTTCCATAAGCTTATTTTCACAAGTTGAGGCAGGATTTTTAACAGGTATCGGCAGAACAGATATTTTAGAGAAAGGCATCACTAGTGAGGGTTATAAAGCGGGTTTGGGTTATACTTTAGGTGGTTTTTTAAATTATGCTATATTTAAGGAACATCTTTTTTTTAAAACCGCTTTAACTTTTAATGAAAAAGGCGCATATTATCCGAGTTATCATTCAAGTTATACAGGGAAAGGCAAAAGAAGGGAAAATGTTTATTACCTGGATTTACCCCTTCAGCTCCAGTTCAGGTTTTTCCCATCTTTCAAACTCCAGGCAGGTATATATAATGCAATAAGGCTAAATATGAAGCCCAACGAATATGGTGGTTTTGACAACAGTTTTGTGGGGTACGACGGGCGATATGATATTGGCTATACTGCCGGGATAATATTTGAATATAAAGAATTCATACTTGAAGCCTCTTATGGTAAAAGCTTAAGAAGCATTGGCAGGATATCTTATTGGGATGAAAACCTGCAAAAATTCATGAAGTCGGATAATACTCAATTTTATAACCAAACTTTGTTTTTTACCTTTGGTTACAAAATTTTTACAGGTTCAAAAGATGAAAAGGAGTAACCATACATTATTATACAACAAGGAATATTACAAGTATTTATTATAATAACAATGATCTATGAAAAAACTTAAATTATTATCTTTTTTCCTGGTACTGGTATCCTTAAACTCTTTTTCGCAAATTAGTGCAGGGTTTATGTCAGGTATTGGATATACGAATATTTTAATTACTAGCGGCCAACCCGGTTATATAAATAATAAATATGAAGCCGGTTTAGGTTATACTTTAGGCGGCTTTGTATTATTCAGGCTCTTTAGAGAATATTTATTTTTAAAATCCTGTATGGATTTTTCAGAAAAAGGTACATTTTATAACTATTACTTTGGTGAGAATAATTCTTTTAAAGTTTCCAGGCGTGAAAATGTTTATTACCTTGAAATGCCCGTGCAGCTTCAATTCAGGTTTTTTCCAATATTTAAACTCCATGCGGGCATATATAACGCGGTGAGGTTAAATATGAAGCCGAATGAAGACGGCACGTACGACGACAGTTACGTAGCCTACGACGGGCGCTACGATATTGGCTATACTACGGGGATAATTTTTGAATATAAAAAATATATGCTTGAAGCCTCTTTTGGTAAAAGCTTAAGAAGTTTAGGCAGGGAAGTTTATTGGGATGAAAACCTGCAAAAATTCATGAAATCGGATGATACTCGATTCTATAATCAAACCTTGTTTTTTACTTTTGGTTATAAAATTTTTACAGGTACAAAAAAGGCAAAAGATTAATTACATGCTACCATGCGATTAAAGTTTCAAATGTTGTTTCTTATACTTCTCCATACAATATGCTTTGGGCAGGTTTACAGAGTTAACGGACTGATTATGGAGAAAAATTCTTACGAGCCTGTGCCGTATGCCACATGTTTCGATACCATAAGCAAAACAGGTACCGTATCGGACGAAACAGGGCATTTCAGTATGCTATTGCCAAAAGGCAATGTACATTTAAAAATATCATATACCGGGTATTTTCATAGTTATATAGAATTTTACCTTAACAGCGATACAACCCTCATATTTTTTATAGAACCGGTTAAACTTGATGAAGTTACAATAATCGCCAAAGAAGAGCCTGTTCATATACAAACCTTATCGGATAAAACATACATACCGGTTAAAAAGATCAATAACCTGCCCTCTTTTGTGGGGCAACCCGATATATTAAAATCGCTTAGTTTCATACCCGGGGTCTCAAACGGTAAAGAAGGAAAAAGCGCCCTTTATGTCCGTGGCGGGAGCAAAGACCAAAACCTCTTCCTTATGGACGATGCTGTTATTTATAATCCTTATCACGCGGCAGGATTTTTAACAGGAATTAATACGGATATTGTAAAATCAATTGATTTTTACAAGGGCGGATTTCCTGCACGGTATGGCGGGCGTTCATCTTCGATATTGGATATTCAGTTAAAAGAAGGTCATAAAAACCGATGGCACGGGAAAGCAACGCTTGGCCTGGTTAGTTCGGGATTTGTAGTTGAAGGCCCTGTTAAAAAAGAAAAAACTTCAATGATTCTTGCATTCCGTAGCAGTTACTATGACCTTATCAACCTCGAAAGCAAGCGTAATTTTAAGGAAGCTGAAAAAATACCGCTTTCAATAAATAGCAATACTTTTATAGAAACATTTAACTTCACTTTTTTTGATATTAATTTTAAAATAAATCATCAGGTAAATAAAAAAAATAAAATTTGCTTTAACTTCTATTCTGGTAATGATTATCAATTCGATGGTAATATTATCTGTCAGGATGGATATCAAGCCCGTTATGATAAATCAGATTTTAATATACAAACTTATTCTGTATCATTAGGGCATAATTTATACCTGTTATCGGGCAAACTTATAAAAACAAGCATTTCGTTTAATCAATATTCGGGAAATTTTTATGAATACGATCATACTATTCAAAAGGATGAGGATTTAATCTATGATAAAAGCTCAACAAATTGGCTGGATGATTTAACTGTAAAAAGCCAGGTAATAATTGATTATAACAACAGGCATAGTATTAGGGCAGGTTTACAAAACAGCTTGTATTACTATCAGCCTGGAAAAATGAAAATGATTAAAGAGGATTTAATTGCTAGTGCAAAGTTTGATACAATTTATGAATACAGGGGAGAGAACCGCTTAAACGATTTATCATTTTTTATTGAAGACGAAATTAAGCTTACAACGGCTATACAGGTAAATATCGGATTAAGAAATTCGGCAGTCTTTACATCCGAAAAAGCATACTTTAATATTGAACCGAGAATTTCTTTCAGGCAATTGTTAGGTGAAAATTTTTCGTATAAAGCATCTTACACCTTAATGCACCAGTATTTACACGTGTTAACAGATTATTATTATGGTTTTGAAAGGGAAGTATGGGTTGGCACAACCGGCAACTTGGCCCCGGCATATGCTCACCAGGCAACAATTGGCATATTCGGATTGGAAAATAAAACAGGTATTGAATTTGGGATAGAACCGTTTTACAAGAAAATGGGAAACCTTATTTATTACAGGCCACCGGTACTCGATGAAAAGATTTATGATAACTGGGAAAATATTATAGCTAAAAAAGGAACAGGCGAGGCGTACGGGATTGAATTTTTTGTGCAAAAACGGACGGAAAAATTTATAGGTTCGGTTGCATATACCTTATCGTGGAATTACAGGCAATTTGAACAGTTAAACAACGGCAGGAAATTTCCGTTTTTGTACGACACAAGGCATAATTTAAATATAATCATGCAATACGACCTTTCGAAGATGTATTCGGCAAGCATAAATTTTACATTAAACTCGGGAGCAAGGGTAACTTTGCCTGAAGCATATATTGCCCCGGGTTCATTTTTTCCCGATTATACTGTTTATAGCAGCTTAAATAACCGATCGCTTCCGCTATATCACCGCCTTGACCTTATGACGCAAAAGCACTGGAAATCGAAAAGAGGATTAATTCAGCATTTTAATGTTAATATTTTTAATGTATATGCCCATAAAAATCCTGTATATATTTACATTTCGAACGGTAAGGTTTATAAAAAATCATTTTTCTCAATAATACCGACAATAAGCTATGGCATCGAATTTTAAAAATATGGTACTGAAAATAATTGTACCGGTAACCATTTGTTTATTATTATCGTGCGAAACCGAAGAAGTGATTAAATATGATGTTATTGAGTATGAAAAAAAGATGGTAATAAACGGATTTATATCTGCTGGTGACGGGGTTTTTGTAACAGTATTTAAATCGTTGCCTCCGCTCTCAATGCCCGCCGATACTTATGACGTTAAAGTTGATAGTGTTAATGTAAAGTTGTTAGCCGGCAATACTCCTTTATTTTCTTTAAAAGAAACCAAACCCGGTTATTTTGTTTCACCCGATACGTTTATTGCAAAACCTAGCATAGGTTATAAACTTGAAATAACAGCAAATGATTTTCCTAATGCTGTTTCAGGGGTACAATACCTGCCAGTTACACCGCAAATTGATTCTGTTTTTTACTTTAAAGAAGGTTATTTGGATTTTATCCAGCTTAAGTTTTGTGATAACGATTTAAATAAAAATTATTATTATTTTAAAAAATATATTTATCTTCCTGAAGGTGCAGACGAAGAATTTTACAATCCAACAAATCCATATTATAAGTTATTTAATCCTGGCGGGATTATCGAGGACGACTTATTTAACGGTTCATGTTATGAAATAAAGAATTTAATAAATGCTACGAGTTTTGATTCCATATTAGTTACACTTTATACTTTATCGGATGACCTTGTTAATTATTTAAAAGGCCTGGACGAATGGGATTATTCTCATGACGATATGTGGCAGGAGGTTCATGTAACAGTATATTCAAATATTAATGGAGGGTATGGAATATTTGCATCATATGCCAAAGAAAGCATCGTATTGAAATTGACAGATGATTGATCCTTCCCTTCATTGCCCTGCAAATTTATCAAATCCCTCTAGCTAAAACAAAACCAAATTTTGCTAAAAAAGTAGGGCAATCCTTCCGCACCAAAAAAGAACCATCCTACAATTTTGCTACATACAGCTAACAGCAGGTATATTTAATTGCCGTTGCAGTGGTTCGCTGACAAAGTAAAAATTTTTATACTTTCGTAAACATGGACAAGACAGGAAAATACAGTCGGCAACTAAAATATACCTGCAAACCGTTG
>JAFGQQ010000473.1 GCA_016935595.1 Bacteroidales bacterium | reverse complement strand
CTATGTTCCAAAATAAAAAGTCTATGATTTTTCGCTATACAATATCTTTCATTTATTCAATTTAGCAATAAATTAAACTTTTTAATAAAGTCAATTTGTGGATTAAAATATTTAAAGATAAAAAGTGAATCTATTTTAATATTTTTGTCAAATTAAATTTAAAATAATGATACAGCGAATCCAGAGTTTATATTTATTTTTGGCATTAATTCTTGTAGGAATGATATTTTTTTTCCCTCTGGCACATATTGTATTGCCCGATAACGGTATTATTTATTTCACATTCAAAGGGCTTGATATTAATGAAATGAATGTTTCGATGGATGCCACTACCTCTTATTCGTTGACTATTCTTTTGTTCATAATACTTTTAGTATTGTTAATTACTCTCTTTTTTTATAAAAACCGTTTAAAACAAATACGCTTGTGTGTTTTTAATATCGTTCTTATGTTAGGTTTGGTTTTTTTAATGTGGTTTTATTCCTATTATTTCTCCAAAACCTTAAATGCCACAATCTATTATAAGTATCCGTTTATTTTTCCTTTTATAGCAATTGTATTGGTTTTTCTTGCAGCCAAAGGAATTAAAAATGATGAAGAACTGGTCCGTTCAGCAGACCGGTTGCGTTAACGCCATAAATTTTTTCTAAAATGAAACATTCATGATAAAAAAATATAAAGCAAACGAGAATTAACAGATTTAATGATCTATAATCAAAGTTGATAACTATTAAAAATTAAAAATAAGCAAATGAAAAAATTATTACTATTTCTTTCAGGTACTTTTATTATTGCATGTATATCAGGACAGGCTTCTTTTATTTTAGAAGACAACCTCCCTTTTGATCCGAATATTGTAAAAGGCAAACTTGAAAATGGATTGACTTATTATATCCGGAAAAATAATCTTCCCGAAGAAAGGGTAGAATTAAGATTAGTTGTAAATGCCGGTTCGTTGCAGGAAACATATAATCAGCAGGGATTAGCGCATTTTACCGAGCATATGTGTTTTAATGGCACAAAAAATTTCGAAAAAAATGAACTTGTAAATTTTCTTGAAAAGATGGGTATTCAGTTTGGCGCTGAACTAAATGCATATACAAGTTTTGAGGAAACTGTTTATATGCTTTATATACCAACCGATAAACCCGGTTTGCTCGATACAGCTTTTATGGTTTTAGAAGACTGGGCTTCAAATGTAACTTTTGCGCATGAAGAAATAGACAAAGAACGCAAAGTAATTGTTGAAGAATGGCGCTTAGGACTTGGTGCACAGGAACGTATGATGCAAAAGTATATACCTGTTGTTTTAAAAGATACCCGTTATGCTGAAAGACTTCCAATAGGAAAAATGGACATTGTTGAAAACTGCCCTTATGATACATTGAAACAATTTTACAAAGATTGGTACAGGCCTGAATTGATTGCTGTTGTTGTGGTTGGTGATATTGACCCGGTTGAAATGGAGAAAAAAATTCAACAACATTTTGCACATTTTACTAATCCCGATAATATAAAACCACATATTGAATATCCTATTCCAAATAATAATGAACCTTTAATTAGTATTGTTACCGATAAAGAGGCAACCTACAGCCTTATACAGTTCTTTATTAAACACGATAAGTATGCAGAAATTACAGTAAATGATTACCGAAAAATGCTTCTTCAGAGATTATTTAACCAAATGATGGGGTCGCGCTATAATGAAATAATGCAAAACCCTGAAACGCCTTTTTTATATGCTAATTCCGGATACGGAGGATTTATGGGGCGTTCAAAAGATGCATATTTTTCATTTGCCGTTGCTAAAGAAAATCAGATTTTAAGTTCACTTGATAAATTACTTGAAGAGAATGAAAAAGTGAAACAATTTGGTTTTAATGAAACCGAACTCGAGAGGGAAAAGAAATCATTATTAACATTTTATAAAAAGGCAATAAAAGAAAAGGATAAAACAGAATCTAAAACCTATGCCGAAGAATATATTCGCAACTTTCTTGAGCAGGAACCGGTTCCGGGTATTGAAAATGAATTTTTGTTGGCAACACAATTTGTACCTGGTATTTCAATAAATGAAATTAATGATTTGGCAAAAAAATGGATGATTAACAGCAATTGGGTGGTTTTAATAACTGCCCCGGAAAATGAGACTATTCAAATTCCAACTGAAGATGAAGTTAAAGCTGTTGTGAAACAATCAAAAGAAAAAGAAGTGAAAGCATATATCGACTCTGATGTTGATGAACCTTTACTAAAAAAGTTGCCTAAAAAATCTAAAATTGTGTCCAGAACAGAAAACCAAAAATTTGGTTATACTGAAATTACCTTTAAGAATGGTGCAAAAGCAATTTTAAAACCAAATTTTTATAAAAACGACCAGGTTTTGTTTTCGGGTACAAGCCCAGGTGGGCATTCATTGTACCCTGATGAAGATTTTGTGTCTGCTTATGTTACTTCAGATATAATGAACCAAAGTGGGTTAGGCAACTTTGATATGATTGCTTTGCAAAAAAAGCTGGCAGGCAATACTGCTTCTGTTGAATCCTATATTAACGAGTTGAATGAAGGTGTTAGAGGTTCCTGTTCCCCAAAAGACATAGAAACTTTACTTCAGTTAAATTATCTTCAATTTACAGGTATCAGGATCGATACAAATGCATTTAAATCATATATTTCAAGACTTGAAAACCAGGTAAAATATATCAGTGCTGATCCAAATTTTACTTTTTACGATACATTGGTCAAAGCAACATCTATGAACCATCCCCGTGCAATAGCTGCGCCATCTTCTGAACAAATTAATTCAATAGAAATAAAAAAAGTTGTTTCAATGCAAGAAGACCGTTTTGCCGATGCTGGAGATTTTACATTTGTATTTGTGGGTAATTTTAGTGTTGATTCGTTACTTCCACTTCTTGAAATATATATTGGCGGATTGCCGAGCAAAAAACGGATAGAAACATGGAAAAATGTTGATCCTGATTTTCCTGAAGGGATTACAAACATTAAAGTACAGAAAGGCATTGAGCCTAAAAGCCGTGTATCAATTGTAATGAACAAATCAATTGAATATTCCTATGATAATGCCTTACAATTAAATGTTTTAATTGATATTTTATCCATTAAACTTCGTGAATCAATGCGCGAGGATAAAGGAGGGGTATATGGTGTGCGTGTAAATGAAAACATGCAAAAAATTCCTGTACCTGAATATTCAATTTCTATATCCTTTGGATGTTCGCCCTATAATGTCGACAGCCTTGTGCAAACTGTATTTTTAGAGATGAAAAAAATTATAGACAATGGCCCAGAAGAAGTTGACCTGGTTAAGGTAAAAGAAACCATGATCAGGGCGAGGGAAGTAAACGAGAAAACAAATTCATTTTGGTTAAATAATCTTGAATCTTTTTATTTTACAGAAAATCCGATTTTAACTTTTGATGAATACAGGACAAAAATTGAATCTCTCACTATTCAGGATATTAAATCTGCAGCCAATAGATATTTTGCACTCGATAATTATGTAAAAGTTGCTCTATACCCGGAAATATTAAACCAATAAGCAGTAACACAATTTGGATGAATGGAGAAATGCATCTTCTTAGAGCTTGTCTCGATTTTATTTCAGGAAAGGTTTAGGGTATATCGGATGGTTCAATGCTTTCTGTAATCATTATTTAACCTACCTACTCTGCTATAAACAGATATGGAAGTATTATAAATTTATACAACAAAACCAATATATGTTTTTACTTTGCCATCTCCTTACCGGTATGTTATTTATTGATAATTCAACCTGTTTTTAAACATATTTTATTTAAGTTTGTTATTACAATAAACAAAAATTTATAATAACAACTATATGAACCATTTTGAATTAAAAATGCCTAAAATGGGCGAGAGTGTTCAGGAAGCCACTATTACCAAATGGTTTGTAAAAGCTGGCGATAAGGTAGTAGAAGATACTGTTTTACTCGAAATAGCTACTGATAAAGTTGATTCAGAAATTCCTTCTCCGGTCGATGGCATTGTCAGTAAGCTTTTATTCAATGAAGGTGATTTAGTCCCGGTTGGTGAAACAATTGCCCTTATCTCATATGGGGAAAATAATGAAGAAGTGCAACAATCTGAAAAATCTGCAGATAAAAATGAATCTGAAAGCAAGAATAACAAGGGGCAAAATACCCAAACCGTTAATACATCAATAAAGTCAACTGCCGGCAGGTTTTACTCTCCCTTAGTTAAAAATATAGCAAAAAAAGAAAATATAAGTATTACTGAACTTGAACATATTGATGGAACAGGTACTAACGGGCGGGTAAGAAAAGAAGATGTGCTGAGTTACTTAAAAAACCGAATTAATAAACAACCAGTTGCAGATTTGGTTAAAGAACCAGAAAAAAAACAGTTTGCTAAGATTTCTCCAGCCCTATCAGAAAGCGATGAAATTATGGAAATGGACAGGATGCGAAGGCTTATTGCCGACCATATGCTAATGTCGAAACAAGTTTCTCCCCATGTTACTACAGTTGTTGAAGCCGATGTTACTTCATTGGTACATTGGAGGGAGAAAACAAAAGATGATTTTCTGAAAAAATACGGCGAAAAAATTACATACATGCCTGTATTTATCGAAGCTGTTGCAAAAGCTTTACATGATTTTCCGGGTATAAATGTATCCGTTGATGGTTATAATGTTATTTATAAAAAAAACATTAATATAGGTATTGCAGTAGCTCTTCCAAATGGAAATTTAATTGTTCCGGTCATTAAAAATGCCGATCAGAAAAACATAACAGGCCTTACATCAGAACTTAATAAACTTGCAATTGCTGCCCGCGAAAATAAACTTAATCCTGATGATATTCAGGGAGGGACTTTTACAATAACAAATTTTGGTTCTTTCAGAAACATTATGGGTACTGCAATTATCAACCAGCCGCAAGTTGCAATTCTGGCAACCGGTTCAATTGAAAAGAAACCTTCTGTTATTGAAACTCCTTATGGTGATGCAATCGGGATAAGGCATAAGATGTTTTTATCTTTAACATACGACCACAGGGTTATTGATGGCGCGCTTGGTGGCTCATTTTTGCGAAGAATTGCTGATTACCTGGAAGGGTTTGATGGTGAATAGTGATAGTAAGCATAATTAGTTCTCAGCAGACAGTGGACTGTGAGTATAAAACAGTGAAGTTAATTAGCCCCGGCAGGTGCGACATATTTGTAGATAATATTATTCAAAGCAGCACCGCCACACGACGAATTGTTGTTTTATACAGATAAACCTTGTGGCGAAATGTGCAGAAGTGAAGGGTGAAGAGTGAAATAGTAAGCAGTATAAACAAAAAATGACTACAATGGTAATAGAAAAAAAATATGGAATAAAAACAACTGGTAAAGAGGTGTTAAAAAAATGGTATTATCTAATGATACTTGGCAGGGCATTGGATGAAAAAGCCCCAAATTACCTTAAACAGGCTATTGGTTGGTCATATCATGCCCCTTATGCTGGCCATGATGGTATACAACTGTCTATCGGACAGATATTCGATCGTAAAACCGACCATTTATTCCCATACTATCGCGATATGCTTACCAATATTTCTGCGGGTTTAACTGCTGAAGAGATTATTTATAATGGCATATCGAAAGATACTGATGTGGCCGGAGGGGGAAGGCACATGTCGAACCACTTTGCCAAACCAGAATGGAATATACACAATGTTTCTTCAGCAACTGGCAATCATACGCTTCATGCGGTTGGCGTAGCACGGGCTATGAAATACTATAAACATAAAGGGGTATCGATCAGTTCACATGGCGAATCGGCAGCTTCGGAAGGATATGTTTATGAAGCGATTAACGGTGCATCAAGAGAAAAATTGCCGGTGATTTTTGTTTTTCAGGACAACGGTTATGGAATATCGGTTCCCAAGTCCGACCAGACAGCAAACCGCAAAGTAGCCGATAATTTTTCAGGCTTAAAAAATTTACGCATTATTCATTGTAATGGGAAAGATGTATTTGATTCCATGAATGCAATGACCGAAGCAAAAAATCATGTTCTTGAAAAAGGCGAGCCGGTTATTGTTCAGGCAAATTGTGTGCGCATACATTCACATTCCAACTCAGATAAGCATGAGCTATACCGTGATGATTTTGAGCGGAATTATGTTCAGGAATATGATCCTTTAGGTAAATACCGGAGAATGCTTTTGCGTTATAACCGTTTTACTGAAGAAGAATTACTTAAAATCGAAGAAGAAGCAAAAGAAGAAGTTAAATCAGCCCATAAAAAAGGACTTGCTGCGCCAGACCCTTCTCCTGAATCAATTCACGATTTTGTTTTTCCCGATCCATATATGCCTGTCAAGTATAAGGATGGTATTCATAATGAAGAAGGAGAAAAGAAAAAATTAATTGAAGCTATTAACGAAACCCTGAAAGCTGAATTCAGGAATAATCCCGATACATTTATTTGGGGGCAGGATATAGCCAATAAAGAAAAAGGAGGGATATTTAATGTCTCGAAAGGGATGCAAAAAGAGTTTGGGAAAGCACGCGTTTTTAATGCCCCTATTGCTGAAGATTTTATTTTAGGCACTGCAAATGGTATGTCACGTTTTAATGAAAAAATACGTATTGTTATTGAAGGGGCTGAATTTGCTGATTATTTTTGGCCTGCCATGGAACAATATGTCGACTCATCTCACGATTACTGGCGGTCAAAAGGCCAATTTGTCCCTAATGTTACCATACGACTTGCATCGGGAGGATATATTGGTGGTGGATTATACCATTCGCAAACCATTGAAGGTTCGTTGACAAATATTCCGGGTGTACGAATAGTTTATCCCTCTTTTGCAGATGATGCAGCCGGATTAATGCGAACAAGTATCCGCTCCAAAGGCATTACAATGTTTATGGAGCCAAAAGCATTGTATAATTCTCCCATTGCATCATCTTTTATACCTGATGACTTTGAAGTGCCTTTTGGCAAAGCAAGGATCAGAAGAGAGGGTAACGATTTAACAATTATTACATACGGAAATACCACCCATATGTCGATTGAAGCAGCTAACCAGATTTTTAAAGAAGAGAAAGGCAATATTGAGGTAATAGATTTACGCTCATTAGTTCCATTAGATAAAGAAACAATAATTAATTCGGTTAAAAAGACAAATAAGGTACTTATTGTGCATGAAGATAAGGTTTTTTCAGGTTTTGGCGCTGAATTATCTGCAATTATTTCAGAAAAAGCTTTTGAATTTTTAGATGCACCGATTAAACGTGTTGGTTCAACATTTACACCGGTTGGTTTTAACCGCATCCTGGAAAAAGCTATCCTGCCAAACACAGAAAAAATTTACAATGCAGCGAAAGAATTGCTTAACTATTAACAATTTAAAATTAATTATGAAAAAGATTGCCCTTATATATAGTTTTAATTCAAAAAAAACTTCAATAGTTGCGGAAAAAATATGGAATGAGTTTACTAATGATGAAGTTGACAAAATAAATGCAGAAACAATAGATGAAAATGTTTTTAAAACATATAATAATTTTATTGTTGGCGTTTCAACCTGGTTCGATGGGGAATTGCCAAATTATTGGGATGAATTTGTGCCTGCACTTGAAGATATCGATTTAAAAGGGAAAACCATTGCCATTTTTGGAACCGGTAATCAGCGAGATTACCCCGAAAATTTTGTAGACGGTATTGGTATCTTAGGCAAATTGCTTGATCAACAAGGGGCTAAATTAATCGGCGAGACTTCTATTGATGGGTATTCCTTTGAAAAATCTGCTGCAGTGCGCAACGAAAATTTTATAGGGCTGGCTATTGACCAGGATACTCAGGCAAAACTAACAAACGAAAGAGTGAAAAACTGGATAAAAAAAATAAAACCATTTTTTAAGTAACACAACCCTCCGGGTGGTAAATACTGCCTGAAAGGCGGTGTTACAAATCTTTCACCATTGAATACCTGTATTCGTCGCAAATAACATTGTTTTTAATTATCGATTTTTTAAAAACACAATCTAATTTGTAACCTGCTTTCTCAAGAACCCTTTGCGACGCTTTGTTAAAATCAAATACTCCTGTATGGATTCGAATAATACCTAATTCTTCAAAGCCATATTTGGTTAGCAGTTTTATTGCTTCTGTTGCAATTCCCTGCCCCCAGTATGGTTCACCAATCCAGTAACCGATTTCGGCCGATAAACGGTAAACATCTGTTTGTCTTAGTAAACCTATTGCCCCGACTAATTCTCCTTCTTTTTCGATAGCGAAAGTATATTGAGGGTTTTCCTTCATACAGAACTGAATGTAATTCTCAGCATCTTTTTCTGAATAAGGATGTGGGAAAAAATCCCTAACATTATCAAACAGTTTTTTGTTGTTGCAAAGTTTTGCGACTTGTGTTTTGTCATTTGTCCTGAAACTGCGCAGTTTAATGCTTTTCCCAATAATTTCCACTTGTTATTTTTTTTTAACACCATAAATATAAAAACCATCATTCACATTTTTATCAAATCCACTGTAAAACAGAAAAATATTATTATTAACTTCGATTATATCAATTCCCGGCCCTAACCAAAAAGGACTTACATTCTCTGTTTTAATTACTATTTCTGGGCTTCCCCAATTTATTCCGTCTTTACTAATAAGATGCTTGATATATAAATGTTCCAATGAATTGTCGTTATTTGCTTTTTCAACTGTATAGTACATTTCATACCCTGAATTATTTTTAAGAACAGCTAACTGTCCAATTCCATTTCCTGGATTTTCAATATCTTCACTATCAGCAAATATCAAATTATTTGAATCTGGCAACCAGTTTATTCCGTCAGTTGAAGTAGAATGAATATAAGCTTCGATGCCATGCGTATACATACTGTCAGCAGCCCACACAACATGCCACATTTCAAAAATGCCATTATTTTTAATTACCTCGGGTTCAGAAACATGAATAGGTATGCCCGGGAATTTTTTAATATATTCTGCCAGTAATATCAATCCGTCTTCATTATAGGGGGATTCATTTTTTGGGAGTTTTTCCCATTTAATACCATCAGAAGAGTATGCATAACCAATTCCATAACGAAAATCTTTCGCATTGAAATCATGCAAATTACGTCCACTATACCACATCTTGTATTTTTTCGTGTTATCATTTTCACCTTCATCATAAATAACGCAGGGAACTTCAGCAGTCTTATGGTCCCATCCACCCGGCGAGGACGTTTTAAGGACGGGCTCATCGCTCACTTCCCATTTTATCCCATCAGTAGATTCGGCAAAACCCGTTTCAGCCCTCATCTCGTCTTCATTTGATTCGTTAACAATAAAATGAGCGTAACCAAACCACATTTTCCATGGATTTTCATCTCCCTCTATATATAATACTGAAGGGTCACCTGCAGATTTTCCAATTTTAACCAAAGGTTTTTCCGACAAAGGTTCCCATCCTAAAGTATTATCAGTATCAATGTCAGTATCTTTTTTGTGGCAGGCGATAATTAAAATTACTATTAAAAAAATAATTGATAATCTCATATGAATTGATAGATTAAATGTTTTCGTTTGTCTGGTAAAAAGCCAAGCTGATTGTAAAAATTATAAACTTTTTTATTGGTTGGCATAACTTCAACACAAATAGCCACAGAGTTATTAATTTTATTTTTGGCCAAATCTTTTATAAAATTCTTTCCTATACTTTTATTTCTATATTCATGTTGTATGTATATTTCATCAAGAAACAGAATATTACCCCCAAATTCATTGCTCCAATAATAGGTAATTATAGAATATCCTATTAATTCTTTATTATAATAAAATCCTGTTATATGCCCTTTTTCCGGATATTGCCGGAAATGTTCAAGTGTATTATTTATTTTTTTAATTGTTATTGGTTTTCCTTCTACATCTTCTTTATATAAACTAATCACTAATTCTTTGAACTTTTTTTTATAATTTGTTTGAATTGGTTTATAATCAACCATGATTTTTATTAACAGATTAATTGTTTAACTATTAAAATATTACTTGTTTCTGTGCGCAAATTACAAAATATTGTATTAAAAAAAATACGTATATTTCAGGCATAAATATTTTTAAGTTTTTTGGTTTATTAATTAAAGCATAGGATAATGGATATTCATCATATTCTTATAATTGTTTTTTTTATTTTAGCCCCTATTGCTATTTTGTATTTTGAAAGTAAATATCACCTAGTACGTAAAGTTGGTTCTGTTATGGTTTGCTATGCTTTGGGTATTATCATTGGCAATATGGGAATACTTCCTGAAGGCATTGAAAAATACCAGGTCTTATTAACTGAAATTACTATTCCTATTGCGCTGCCCCTTATTTTATTTTCATTAAGTGTTAAAAGGTGGCTGCATATTGCCGGGGAGGCAATGATTTCATTGATAATTGGATTGTTTTCGGTTGTTGTAATGATTGTAGTAGGTTATTATTTTTTTGGAGGGGAAATTGAAGAAGGCTGGAAAGTTGGTGGTATGCTTACAGGTATTTATACTGGTGGAACACCAAATATGGCAGCGATAAAAACCGCCCTGAAAGTTGATCACGAAGTTTATATCATGACACACACCTATGAAGTTTTTATAGGCGCTGTTTATATGATTTTTATTTTTACCATTGGTCAAAGGGTTTTTCTGTTGTTTCTGCCACCCTTTAAAAAGATCAATTCAAAAGAGAAGATATCGGATAATGAAATAGCAGAAGAATTTGAATCATACGAAGGTATTTTTAAACGTAAAACATTGTTGCCACTTTCTTTTGCATTATTATTATCTTTAATTATCCTTGCAATCAGCTTTTTTACAAGTAAATTATTTAGTGAAGAATTTCAGACTGCGGCAATTATTTTATTAATTACCAGTTTCGGAATAGCTCTTTCTTTTGTCCCCCGGATTAATAAAATCGAAAAAACATATCAGTTTGGGATGTATATTGTTCTTATTTTTTGCCTTGTAGTTGCTTCAATGGCCGATATACGCCAACTGGCCAATATTTCTTTTAATTTATTCTGGTTTGTTGGATTGGCAATGTTTGGTTCTCATATTCTTCATGCACTCATTGCAAAAATCTTTAAAATTGATGCCGATACTGTAATTATTTCAGGTAGTGCACTAATTTGTTCACCTCCTTTTGTACCTGCCGTAGCTGGGGCTATAAAAAACAGGGAAGTAATATTAACAGGTATAACTGTAGGTATTGTTGGTTATGCTGTAGGTAATTATTTAGG
>JAFGQQ010000472.1 GCA_016935595.1 Bacteroidales bacterium | reverse complement strand
TGAACCACAGAGTTTCACAAAGATAACTCAAAGCTACACAAAGTTGAAAATTATTGATATTGAAATTCTTTAAACTTTTTGGACAGCTTTTTTTTTATTTATCTTTCCAAAATGTGCAAATTTATAAAAGGTTAATTATTGAAAAAATTAATATATTTGCGCCACTTTTATATAATATTTAATTAAAACATTTACAAATGCAAATTAAAGGAGCAATCAGGTTACTTGCCATAGCCTTAGCAATAGTATGTTTTTATCAATTGTATTTTACTATTATTTCAACAAAGACTGAGAAAAAGGCCAGGGAATATGCACAAGGTGATATTGATAAAGAATCCCGCTATCTCGACTCTGTCAGAAGCGAACCTGTATATAATTTTTTATTCGGATTGAAAAAGTTTACTTATCGTGAAGTAAAAGAAAGAGAAATAAACAGGGGTCTTGATCTGAAAGGAGGAATGAATGTTATACTTGAAATATCAGTTGAAGATTTAATCAGGTCTTTATCTAATTATAGCCAGGATACAATATTTACCAAAGCGATAAGATTGGCAAAAAAGAAGCAGGAAAGCAGTCAGGCAGATTTTCTCGAACTTTTTGCCGAATCATTCACAGAAATTGATCCAAATGCAAAATTAGCTTCTATTTTTAATACTTTGGAACTCAGAGGTAAAGTTGATTATAATTCGACAAACGAAGATGTTATAAAAGTTTTAAGAGCCGAAACCCATAGCGCAATTGACAATGCTTTTGAAATATTAAGAACCAGGATAGACCATTTTGGTGTTGTTCAACCTAAAGTTCAACGTTTAGAAACCACCGGAAGAATTTTAGTTGAATTACCCGGCGTAAAAGATCCTGAGAGGGTAAGAAAATTATTACAAGGTACCGCTAATCTTGAATTCTGGGAAACTTACGAAAATCAGGAAGTTTATGGTTTTCTTTTAGAGGCTAATGAAAAGATTAAAGAAATTGAAAGCGCTAAAAAAGAATTAATGAAGGATTCATTAGAAGAAGCTAAAGGCATAACGACTGAAGAAAAAGTTGAAACAACGGAAGAGGAAGAAGTACCTGATCTTTTAGCTCAAATTGAAGAAAGTGATACTGCAGATGAGGCTTTGTCATTACTCGAACAAATTGAAGGCGATACATCAATAACTGATTCTTTGGCTGCAACAAGAAATATTGCTGAGGAATATCCATTATTTGCTGTTTTAAATCCGCATGTAAATAACCAAGGCCAGCTTTTACAAGGATCGGAGATTGGTTATGCCCATTATCGCGACACGGTAAAAGTAAATTATTATCTTAACCTTAAACAAATCAGATCAATCTTTCCGAGAGATATAAAATTTCTATGGGAATTGAAACCAATTAAAATTCCAAATTCGAATAAATTTACCGATTTTTATTATTTACATGCCATAAAAGTAACCGGCAGGGATGGGCGACCTGCACTTGACGGTGATGCTGTTGTTAATGCCAGGGGCGATTTTGGTCAAAACCGTGCTACAGCTGAAGTTGATATGAGCATGAATGCTGAAGGTGCAAAAACATGGGCAAGGATAACCCGGGAAAATATAAACCGAAGGATTGCCATTGTGCTTGATAATTATGTTGTTTCTTCTCCGGTTGTTAATCAGGAAATCAGGGGAGGTCAGTCTCAAATAACCGGTAATTTTACTATTGACGAAGCAAAAGATTTAGCAAATAAACTTAAATCGGGTAAATTACCAGCTCCGGCGCGAATAGTACAGGAAGCAGTAGTAGGACCTACTTTAGGAAAAGAAGCAATTAATGCAGGGTGGCAGTCATTTTTAATTGCTTTTGTTATTGTGTTGTTATACATGATTTTTTACTATAATCAGGCTGGTTTAGTTGCTAATATTGCCTTGATCTCGAATATATTTTTCATTATGGGAATACTGGCGTCCTTAGGTGCTGTGTTAACTTTACCTGGTATTGCAGGTATAATTTTAACAGTTGGTATGTCGGTCGATGCTAATGTGCTTATTTATGAAAGGATAAGGGAAGAAGTTAAAAGCGGGAAAGGTTTAAAACTTGCCGTTTCAGATGGTTATAAAAATGCATATTCAGCTATTATTGATGCTAACGTAACTACAATACTTACTGGTATAATATTATATTTATTTGGCACAGGTCCAATTAAAGGTTTTGCTACTACTTTAATAATTGGCATTGTAACTTCTTTATTCTCAGCCATATTTATTACCAGGTTAATATTTGCAAGTATGCTCGATAAAAATCGAAAAATTACATTTAATACTAAAATTACTGAAAATGCATTTGTAAATGCAAATATTAATTTTTTGGGATGGAGAAAAATATTTTATGTAATTTCTTCAGCTATTATAATAATTAGTATAGCTTCATTGTTTACACGTGGACTTAATTTAGGGGTGGATTTTACCGGGGGAAGAAATTATGTTATTCGATTCGACCAAAATATAAGCACTGTTGAAGTTCAGAATTTACTAAAGGAAGAGCTTAACGAAACTCCGGAAGTTATAATCTTTGGACAGGAAAATCAGGTAAGGATTGCAACAAAATATAAAATTAATGAAAGTGGAACTGAGGTTGATAATGAAATAGAAGCCAAAATTTATAATGCTTTAAAACCTTTATTGGGTGAAAATGTTACACTGGAAGAATTTCTCGAAAATAACAGGGAAAGCTCTCAAAAAGTTGGACCTACAATTGCCGATGATATTAAAAAGCAGGCTGTTCTTGCTATTATATTTGCCTTATTTATAATTTTTATATATATCATATTAAGATTCAGAAACTGGCAATATGGATTTGGTGCAGTTGTTGCATTAATTCACGATTCATTAATTGTATTAGGAGTGTTTTCACTATTTTATGGAAAGATGCCGTTTTCTTTAGAAATAGACCAGGCATTTATTGCCGCTATATTAACAGTAGTGGGGTATTCAATAAACGATACAGTTATAATATTTGACAGAATCAGGGAATATGTGGGTGCCTATCCAAAACGTGAGAGAAAAGAAATTATCAATATGGCTTTAAATAGCACATTAAGCCGTACGTTTAGCACATCATTCTCGACCTTTATAGTATTACTGGCAATATTTATATTTGGTGGTGAAGTAATTCGGGGATTTACTTTTGCATTATTAGTTGGAATTATCGTGGGAACTTATTCATCATTATTTATTGCTACTCCAATACTATATGATACTGTAAAAAGTGTTACTGCCAGATTAAAAGGAATTAGAAGATAAAATTAAAACCCTGGCTTTCGGTCAGGGTTTTTTATTTTATAAATAGTTATATTTGTATAAATATTTTACCTATGCAAAATCAACTTCTTTTTATCAGCGGACCTGAAATAGTTGTTATTTTTATATTTATATTGTTGCTTTTCGGCGCAAAAAAAATTCCTGAGATTGCCCGCGGATTGGGAAAAGGATTAAACGAGTTTAAAAAAGCGGCAAACGATATTAAAAAGGAAATAAACGATAGTTCCGGTGATATTGGGAAAGATATTAAAGATTTAAAAAATAACCTGAAATAGTGTTTTACCTTCCTGTTATTTTTCCCAAATTATGGAATATATTTATTTAATTGTAGGATTCATATTACTTTTTATAGGAGGCAAATATTTAGTCAAAGGGGCCGTTGAATTCTCTGCGCATTTAAAAGTATCAACTTTAGTTATTGGAGTCACAATTGTTTCCTTTGCTACTTCAGCTCCTGAACTAGCTGTAAGCTTAAGGGCTGCGATTATAAATCAACCTGATATTTCGATTGGAAATATAGTTGGTTCAAATATTTCGAATATAGCCCTTGTACTAGGATTAACAGCAATAATTTTTCCTATGCCAGTAAACCGTAATTCGGTTTTATTTGACTGGCCTGTAATGATGATAATAAGTATACTGTTTTATATTTTTATATTAAACCTGGAATTACAATTTTACGAAGGAATATTGTTTATTATTTTACTAGTCGGATTTAATTATTGGATAATTAATAGATCGCGTAAAAAACGTCATGAAAAGAATGATTTTAAGGTACCTGAAATATCATTGTTTATTTCCTTGCTATTTTTAATATTTTCTTCAATTTCTCTAGTTTTTGGATCAAAATATTTTACAATGGGGGCGGAGCAAATAGCCCGGAATATTGGAGTTAGCGAAAGAGTTATTTCAGTATCATTAATCGCAGTTGGTACAAGTATTCCGGAGCTTACAACTTCTTTAATGGCAGCTTTTAAAAAACAAATGGATATTTCAATTGGAAATATTATTGGTTCAAACATTTTTAATATTTTAGGTATTTTAGGAATTACAAGTATTGTTAAGAATTTACCAATTAATGAATTAACATTAAAAGTAGATGTTTTATGGATGCTGGGAATTTCAATTTTGTTGTTTTTCTTTATTATACCTTTAAAAGGAGGAAAATTAACGCGTATTGAAGGAATTGTATTTTTAATAATTTATATTATTTATATTTACTTGATTTATCACAGAGCTTAATATTTAAAATTTGATTAAAGCAACTGCTATAGAAAAATCGTTTGGACCTTTACAAGTACTAAAAGGCATTGATTTTTTCATTAACAAAGGCGAAATAGTTTCAATAGTTGGTCCGAGTGGTGCAGGAAAAACCACTTTTTTACAAATTTTAGGGACTTTAAGCAAATCCGATTCAGGTAAAATAATATATAATGATATTGAAATTGAAAAATTGAAAGAAAAAGAATTGGCAAGGTTTCGTAATACAAGAATCGGATTTATTTTTCAATTTCACCACTTGTTGCCAGAATTTACTGCTTTAGAAAATGTATGCATTCCTGCTTTTATTGCAAGGGTGAATAGAATGAAAGCCGAGAATAAGGCAAAAGAAATATTATCTTTTTTGGGTCTTGATAACCGGTTGAACCATAAACCAAATGAACTTTCAGGAGGTGAGCAACAGCGTGTTGCTGTTGCAAGGGCGCTTATTAATGATCCTGATGTTATTTTAGCCGATGAACCTTCCGGTAATTTAGACTCGAAGAATAAAAAAGAACTTCACGAACTTTTTTTTAAATTAAGGGAAAAATATAACCAGACTTTCGTTATTGTTACTCATGATGAAAACCTGGCAACAATGACCGACAGGAAACTTACCATAATTGATGGGAAATTTATTTAGTACCTAATTAAAGTTATGGATTTTATTAGCAGGAAGCAACTAAAGGAATTTCTCGAATTAAAAGTTAATCAATATAATCATCCTGAATTCATACATACCGATCCGATTCAGATACCTCATTCTTTCAATAAACCCGAAGACATTGAAATTTCAGCATTTTTTGTTTCTACAATTGCCTGGGGACAGCGGAAGAGCATAATAAATAAAGGCAAACAATTGATAGAAATAATGGAACACAGTCCTTTTGAATTTATTATGAATGCGAAAGAAAAAGATTTTAAACCATTTACGAATTTTAAACACAGGACATTTAACGGAGAAGATTGTCTTTATTTTTTAAACTCTTTGCAAAATATATATAAGAATCATAACGGATTAAAAGGAGTTTTTTATAAATATTATCATATAAATAAATCAATTAAAGATGCCATAGTAGAATTTAGAAAAGTATTCTTTGAATTGGATCATTTGAAGCGGACAAAAAAGCATGTTTCGGATATTACAAGAAACGCATCGGCAAAAAGGTTGAATATGTTTTTACGCTGGATGG